>DASZGP010000179.1:0-12705 GCA_035938695.1 Candidatus Dormiibacterota bacterium
GACGCGGCGGCCAGCCGCCACCAGGTCAAGGACCCTCTGCCGGAACTCTGGCGGGTAAGCCCTTCTGCCCATGCTGTCCTCCTGAACGGACAGCAGCATGCCATTCCAGCATCCCGACTCCACCAAACCGGGTCAAGACCACCTGAACACTGGTGGTTCCAACCCGAGGAGGGCCACTACGATGCCGCGGAAGTTCATCGCCCCTGTTCGGAAAATGGTGGCCCCGGAGAGACTCGAACTCCCGACACGAGGTTTAGGAAACCTCTGCTCTATCCCCTGAGCTACGAGGCCACACCGCGAGGATACCGACCGGGCGGAAGGGCGACCGCGGGGACGGCGGGCGGGAATCCGGTCGGGGCCGGAAGACTTCTGATATCGAATGGAACTCGGGGTCTACACCTTCGCGGAGCTCAGCCCGGACGCCGCGGGCCGGATCGTCAGCCCGAGGGAACGGCTGCGGGATCTGCTGGAGGAGGTGGAGCTGGCCGACCAGGTCGGGTTGGACGTGTTCGGGCTCGGGGAGCACCACCGGCCGGACTTCGCGGTGTCGGCGCCGGCGGTGGTGCTGGCGGCGGCGGCGGAGCGGACCACGCGGATCAGGCTGACCAGCGCGGTGTCGGTGCTCAGCTCGGACGACCCGGTGCGGGTGTTCCAGGACTTCGCCACCCTCGACCTGCTCTCGGGTGGGCGGGCGGAGATCATGGCGGGGAGGGGGTCGTTCGTCGAGTCGTTCCCGCTCTTCGGCTACGACCTGCGGGACTACGACGACCTGTTCGCGGAGAAGCTCGACCTGCTGCTGCGGCTGCGCGACTCGGAGCGGATCACCTGGGCGGGCACGCACCGGGCCAGCATCGACGACCGGGGGGTCTACCCGCGGCCGGAGAACCGGATCCCGATCTGGGTGGCGGTGGGCGGGACGCCGCAGTCGGTGGTCAGGACCGGCAGCCTCGGGTTGCCGATGGCGCTGGCGATCATCGGGGGGATGCCGGAGCGCTTCGCCCCGCTGGCCGAGCTGCACCGGGAGGCGGCGCGGCGGGCCGGGCATCAGCCGCCGGCGCTCAGCATCAACTCCCACGGGTTCGTCGCCGAAACCTCGCGGGCGGCGGCCGACGAGGCGTACCCGCCGTTCGCCACGATGATGAACCGGATCGGCCAGGAGCGGGGCTGGCCGCCGATGAGCCGGGCCGACTTCGAGCAGAGCCGGGCGCTGCGCGGCGCGAGCTTCGTCGGCAGCCCGGCCGAGGTGACCGAGAAGATCCTCTTCCAGCACGAGATCTTCGGGCACCAGCGCTTCCTGGTCCAGTTCAGCGTCGGCACCCTGCCGCACCGCAGCCTGATGCGCTCGATCGAGTTCTTCGGCGCCGAGGTGGCGCCGGCGGTGCGCCGTGAGGTGGCCCGCCGCGAGGCGGACGGCAGGACCGCCGCCGACCCCAAGCCGGAGGCCCGGGCCGATGCCGGCGCGGGGCCGGCGGCCGCCCCCGAGGAGACGGCCGCGGCCGGCCGCTAGGCGCTCAGCAGCAGCTGCTGTGGATCGACGGCCCGCGGAAGCACAGCGTCAGGATCGCCGACGGTCCGCTGACGCTGTTGACAACGCCACCGTCGGCGGCGCGGAGCTGGTCCTCGTCGAGGTCGCGGAGCGTCTCGCGGTTGAGACGCAGCTGGACGGAATCACGCTTGGCCATGAGGCAAAGCCCTCCCAAAATCGTGTCGAGCCCGGCGGCGGAGGCCCTTCCTTCCCTTGTGACGCCGCCAGCGGCATCGTAGACGGTGGCGGCGCCGGGGGGCAAACCCGCACCTCAGGGGGGGCCTTTTCCACGCTTCCCACAGGCTTGTCCCACACCCCTGTGGGGATTCCCGGAACCCCTGTTCAAAGTCAAATGTTCCGGATTGACGGCTCTCCGGGGGCCCGGCATGATTCTGGTCAAGGTCTGCCAGAAAGCCCCTCGGGCCAGGAAACGAACCCGAGGCCGCCGAGCCCCGACGCCGAAAGGCGAAGATGGTGGAGCGGGCCCCCTCCGGGGGGTGAGCGGCGGCCCCTGGGGCCCGGGTGTCAAAGCCCGGTCACCGGGGTCGTAACGGCGGACCCCTCCTTTTCCTGGGCCACCGCGCATGCGGGCTTCGGCCCACGGCGCATGCGCGCTTCGCCCCGCGGCGCTGAGGAAGAAACAGTCCCGCCACCAAACGCTGCGGTTCTATTGCGCGCGCAATATCATGGCCAGGATGCCGTTCTTCAAGCGAGGTGAGGACCGGAAGGGAGCGGAGTCCGCGCAGTTCAGCGCGCCCCCGGCGCCGCCGGGCTCGATCTGCACCCAGGCCGGCTGCGGCCAGCCGGCCCCCTACCGCTGCGCCTACTCCGACCGGCGCCAGCGCGGCTGCGGCACCACATGGTGCGCCGCCCACCTGGTGGCCGTTGGGACGCTCGGATACTGCCGCCGTCACGCCACCGTGATGCGCGCCCTGGCGGAGCACGACGACGTGGCCGGGATGGCCCCCGACATCGACAATCGCGCGCCGTCGCTGGCGGAGTGGGTCGGCAACGACCTCAGTGAGGGGGTCGTCGGCGTCCTGGAGCGGCTCCGCGGCCCCCGGGCCGACCTTGAGGTCACCAGCGAGCCGCTCCACCTGGTGATCAGCACCACGCCCCGCGCCCGCCAGTGGCAGCGGGCCTGGAAGCTCTCCAACCACACCGGCACGGCGATCAGCCTGGCGATCTCGGTCGACGAGGAGCGGGACGCCGAGGTGGTGCTGCGGGTGGACAGCGAGGCGATCGGCCGGATCGTGCCGCCGTGGATCGCGGAGCGCTCGCGCCAGCTGTCCCCGGAGCTCGACTCCCAGTGGCGCAAGGCGTTCCGGGACGCCGTGCTGGGGGCCCTGGCGGCGGCCTCGGGACGCCGCGAGGAGTCGGTCAGGAGCCATCCCTAGCCGAGTCCGCCGGCCGGGTCGCCGCGGCCATAATCTCCCGATGCCGGCTCCCGACGGACCCTCAGACAAGGCGGCGCTGCGCGGCGAGCCGTCCTACGTCTGGCGCGCCGGCCAGGCGCGGCGGCTGGGCATGGTGCTGGCGGCGGCGCCGGTCGGCGCCGCCAGCCGGGTGCTCGACAACGGCTGCGGGGTGGGGGTCTACGTCGAGCGGCTGAGAGCGTTCACCCCGCTGGCCTTCGGCCTGGAGTACGAGCTGGAGCGGGCTTTGGAGGCCGGAGCCAGGCTGCACCCGGCGCTGGTCGTCTGCGCGGCGGGGGAGGACCTGCCGTTCGCCGACGGCAGCTTCGACCTGGTGCTGTCCAACGAGGTCATCGAGCACGTCGCCGACGATCGCGCGGCGCTGGCCGAGATGGCCCGGGTGCTGCGGCCGGGGGGACGGATGGTGATCTTCTGTCCCAATCGCTGGTACCCGGTGGAGCAGCACGGGGTCTACTGGCGCGGCGTCTACCACTTCGGCAACGTCCCGCTGGTCAACTACCTGCCCGATCCGCTCCGCGACCGGCTCGCGCCCCACGTCCGCACCTACACCACGCGCGGCCTGCGGCGGCTGACCCGGGGGCTGCCGCTGCGGCTGGTCAGCCACACCCGGATCTTCGGCGGCTACGACAACATCATCCGCCGGCTGGGGCCGCTGGGCCGGCTGATCCGCGCCGCCCTGCAGGGGGCCGAGGCGACGCCGCTGAACTACCTGGGGCTGTCGCACCTGATGGTGCTGGAGCGCACCCCGGAACTGGCCGGGCCTACGGCACCCGGGTCCTGACGCCGACCCCGCGGACCGGCCGGCGCCGCGCCGCCACCGTCGGCTGGGCCACGGCCCGCCGCCGCACCCGGGTCGCCCGGCGCCGCCGGCTGCGCGCCACCCGGCGGTCGGGCGAGCCGAGCCGAGCCAGCGCCGCCCCCACGCCGTGCGCCACCCGGGCCCGGCCCCACACCGCCAGCCCCACCGCGACCGCCGCCAGCCCCAGCTCCCAGCCCCAGCTGGCGGCCAGGTGGCGGGCGCCGGCCGGCAGCACCGAGCCGCGCACCGCCACCTCCGGGTGGGCCGCGCGGTAGGCCAGGATCGCCGCCTTGCGCTGGGCGATCTCCGGGGCCTGGGTCTCGATGCCCCTGAGGATCGCCGCCGCCAGGGCGTCGCGGGCCCTGGGATCGCCCAGCCGGAGGGTGTCCTCGGGGTTGCTCAGGTAGCCCGCCTCCACCGTCACCGCCGGCATCTGGGCGTGGACCCAGAGGTCGGGCTTGGCCAGGATGCCGTTGTCCTGGAAGCCGAACGGCGCCAGTTGGCGGTTGAGGGCGTCGCTCATGGTCTGGGCGAAGGGGATGTTGGCGTCGGTCGGGTAGAGCACCACCGACCCCTGCACCATGGGGTCGGTGAAGGAGTTGAAGTGGATGCTGACGAAGATCCCGGCGCCGGCCCGGTTGGCGGCCTCCATGCGCGGCGAGATGTCGACGTAGGTGTCGCTGTCGCGGGTCATCAGGACGCTGACCAGGTCGCGCTGGAGCAGGGCCCGGACGCGGCGGGCGACGTCCAGGGTGAGGTCCTTCTCCATGACGTTGGTGGCGGAGATCGCGCCCGGGTCCCAGAGCTTCTCCGGGTGGTTGTTGTCGGCGGTGCCGCCGTGGCCCGGGTCGAGGGCCACGATGTAGGCCGGGGGCAGGGTCGACGGCACAATGGGCGATGGGCTCGGCGTCGCGGCCCAGGCCACGGCGGGGAGCATGGCCGCCGCGATGGGAAGGACGTGGAGAAGGCGAAGGGCGCGGGCGCGCATGCCGCGCTGAGTATACGACCCGAATCTGTGGCTTCCCAGCCGTCCGGTCTGGGGGTATAAAGGTCCGGCACACATGCGGTGCTCCCGCGGGTGGCCCGAACGGGTCACGGAAGGACGCGGGAGCCAACCGCCCAGAGGCAACCTTCGGGGAGCAGGAGGAAGGCTGTGAGGAAGCAAGCGGGGCTGGTGTTGGCATTGCTGCTCGCGCCCGCGGCGTCGATGGCGCCGCTTCGGGCGTCGGGCTCGGCGCCCGACCCGGCGGTGAGCGGCGCCTGGAGCGCGCCCTTCCAGGAGGACCCGGGCAACCTCCAGTATCCGATCCCGGCCGACTCCGCCAACCCCGGCAGCTCCACCGAGCACTGCAAGCAGGCGCCCGGCGGGCCCAGCGGCAGCCAGCTGGTCTGCAAGCCGGCGGCGGTCAACGTCAACGTGCTCCCCGACGGCCGCGTCCTCTACTGGGACGGCCTGGCGGGCTTCGAGAACATCCAGCACAGCACGGTGCTGGAGGCCGGCGCGGTCTCCCAGGACAGCCAGTCGCGGGTCCTCACCCTGGGCGCCGGCGGCCCCAGCTGGATCACCCCCATGCCGGGCGACGGCGGGGGGACCAACCCCGACCAGAACCAGGGGCCGATCTACCCGCTGCCGGGCAACAACGGCGGTGGCCCGCTCGCCCAGTACGACACCCAGGCCCAGGGCGACATGTTCTGCTCCGACACCGTCAGCCTGGCCGACGGCCGGGTCCTGATCGCTGGCGGCACCTCCTGGTACGAATCGCCCTACGTGCCCGGCACCGACCTCGGCGTGGCCGAGCTCCAGGGGCTGCGCACGGCGCGGATATTCGACCCCCGCAGCAACACCTACAGCGCCGCCCAGCCGATGAACTACGGGCGCTGGTACCCGGCCCTGGTGGAGCTCGGCGACGGCCGGGTCTTCGTCGGCGGCGGGGTGCGCAAGCTGATCCAGACCGACGGCACCAACGTCGAGAACACCGAGGTCTTCAGCCCGGCCACCGGCGCCTGGACGGACAACGGGCCGGGGGGCAAGCAGGCCCTGCCGCTCTTCCCGCGCCTGACCCTGCTGCCCAACGGCAGCGTCTACTACAGCGGCGCCGGCCAGATGTGGGGGCCGGCGGGGGAGTCGCTGGACGAGGCCCTCTACGCCATGCGCTCGGCCTGGAACCCGACCACCAACACCTGGAGCGACTATGGCTTCGGCACCCTGGGGGCCCGCAGCGGCTCCTTCTCCACGCTGCTGACCTTGCACGCCCCCTACACCTCGGCCGACATCCTGGTCGGCGGCGGCACCCTGGGCGTGCCCCCGGCCAGCTACCTGGCCAACAATCTCACCGAGATCCAGCACCTCGACGCCGCCGGCGGCTGGAAGCCGACCTTCGCGCTCGGTCCCCAGCTCGGCCAGGCCCGCTGGTACTCCACCGCGGTGACCCTCCCCAACGAGGCGGTGGCGGTCTTCAGCGGGGCCAACAAGGACGAGGTGGTGGCGCCCGGCAGCGAGAGCCCAGTCCACATGGCCGAGTGGTACACGCCCTGGGACAACAGCTTCCACGACCTCTCCGCCGGCCTCCGCGACCGCACCTACCACAACACCGCGGTGCTGCTTCCCGACGGCAGCGTCTTGGTCGCCGGCCACTCGCCGATCTCGGCGGGCTACGGCAACCCCAGCAACGCCGTCCGCGACGCCACCGCGGGCACGGCCGGCGCCACCGGCAACAACTTCCGTGATCCCAGCTTCGAGATCTTCTACCCGCCGTACCTCTTCCACGGGGCGCGGCCCATGATCGAAGCGGCGCCCCGGGGCATCGGCTACGGCGGCAGCTTCCACCTCGAGGTCGACAACCCCCGCCAGGTCAGCTCGGTCAAGCTGATCCGGCTGCCCTCGGAGACCCATGAGGTCGACCCCAACATGCGCAGCGTCGACCTGCCGTTCCGGCTCGGCGAGGACGGCCGGCTGACGGTGCAGGCGCCGCCCTCCGGCAGCGTCGCGCCGGCCGGGCCCTACTACCTGTTCGTCAACCGTGGCAGCGGCGCCGCAGCGGTCCCCTCGAAGGCCGCGGTGGTGCTCGTCGGACACGCCGACGCCAGCCCGGCGCCGATCCCCAGCGGTCCCTCGGACGGCATCCCGCTGGGCCTCGGCGGCCTGGTGCCGCAGGCCCCGGGGGCGTCCCTGGCGCCGGTGGCGCCGGCCGGGCAGGCGCCGCCCGGGCTGCTCGGCCACCTGGTCATGCTGCTCTCGGGAGGGCTGGCCGTCAGGCTGTCCTGAGCTCCGGGGCCGCCTCGCGGGTCCGCGCCCACTCGGCCTCCATGGCGGCGGTGTCGGGGTCGACGTGGCGGCGGCCGAACACGGCCGCCGCCGCCGCCAGCAGCAGCAGGGTGGGGGAGACCACCAGCAGGGCCAGGCGCAGGCTGCCCATCAGGTCGGAGAGGAAGCCGACCACCGCCGTCGAGTAGGAGTCGCCGAGGAGGTGGGCGACGAACAGGGTGAGGGTCACCGCGCTGGCCCGCAGCGCCGGGGTGACCACGTTCTGGCTGGTCGCCGTGAAGGGCCCCTGGTAGAGGTAGACCGCCACCACCCCGATCAGGAAGGCGACCACGAACAGCCCCAGGCTGGGCGCCACCAGCGCCCCCCCGACGGCGAAGGCGCCGACCACGAAGCCGATCGCGCCGACGTCCAGGTTGCCCCGTCCGGTGCTCCGGCTGAGGCGGTCGCCGAGCCAGCCGCCGGCCAGCGTGCCGATCAGCCCGCCCAGGATCAGGACCGCGCCGGCCAGGTAGCCGGCGGCCTCCAGGCCCAGGTGGTGGTAGCGGTGGAGCACCTCGGGCAGCCAGAAGGCGTCGGCGGCGAGGACGAAGAACAGCAGGGTCTGAGCCACGATGGTGGCCCGCAGGGTGGGGATGCGGAGCAATCTGAAGAAGGCCGCGAGCCCGGCCTGGTCGGTGTGGACCAGCCGTGGGCCGTGCTCCTCGGCGGCGCCCCGGAGCGGCTCGCGCAGGGTGAAGGCCAGCACCGCGCAGATCAGGCCGGGGATCGCGGTGAAGAAGAAGGCCGTCCGCCAGCCGTAGTGGGAGGCGATGTAGGCGCCCCCGGCAAAGCCCACCGCGATGCCCACCACCGACCCCGCGCCCCAGATCGCCATCGCGCGGGAGCGCGTCGCCTTGGGGAAGTAGTCGCCCAGCATGGACGTCCCCGCCGGGTAGTAGCCGGCCTCGCCGACACCCACCGCCGCCCGGCTGGCGAAGAGCTGGAAGAAGCCCTGGGCGAAGCCGGTCAGGAGCGTCGCCACGCTCCAGATGGTCACCGCCGCGCCCACCACCAGCCGCCGCGACCCCCGGTCCGCCCAGTAGCCGAAGGGCAGCGCGCCGACCGCGTAGACCAGCAGGAAGGCCGTCCCCAGGAGCCCCAACTGGGCGTCGCTGAGGCTGAACTCGCGCTTGATCACCCCGGAGGCCGCGGGGAGGATCCAGCGGTCGAGGTAGTTGAGAAAGTTGATCCCCACCATCACCGCGAGGGCGTAGCGGGCGTAGCCACGGGGCATCGCTCGAAGCCTATCGCCACCGCCCTCCGTAAACGGCGGCGACACCAAGGACTGATGGCCGCCGAGTTTCGGCCAGCATAAAGTTTCCCCCATGAGCCTGGCCCGGCCCACGCCGGCCTCCCTGCCCGCGGAGCCGGATCCCCGCCCCAGCCCGATCCACTGGCAGACGCGTCTCCTGGAGATCGCTCCGGGCGCGGTCACCTGGGTGGTCATCGCCCTCCCGTTGGTGCTGGCCCTGACCTATCCGCTGGAGCTGGTGGCGGCCGTGCTGGTCCTCGACGTGTACTGGCTGATCCGCTCAGTGATGGTGGTGCTGGGCATCCGCGGCACCTTCGCCAGGCTTCGGCAGGAGATGCGGATCGACTGGTGGCAGCGCTGCCAGGACCTGCCCGCCGAGGCCTGGACCGACCCCGACGGCGCGGCCTTCGACCCCCGCCAGCTCTACCACTGCGCCCTGATCCCGACCTACACCGAGAAGTACGAGGTGCTCCAGGCCACCGTCCAGGCCTGGGCCGACGCCATCTACCCCGCCGACCGCAAGATCGTGGCGATCATCACCCGCACCACCGACCACGGCGGGATCGAGAACGTCGGGCGCCTCCAGGAGGAGTACGCCGGCCGCTTCCACCGCTTCTGGCACATCCTCGACCCGGTGCTGCCCGGGGTGGTGGTGGGCAAGTCGGCGGCCATGGCCTACGCCGGCCCGGTGCTCAACGACCATATCGCCGCCGAGGGCCTCGACCCCCGCCGGGTGATCGTCACCGACCTCGACTCCGACTTTCGCATCCACGCCCAGTACATGGGCCGGGTCAGCCACGAGTACGCCCAGGACCGGCAGCGCGACTTCCGCATCTACCAGCCGATACCGATGTTCCACAACAACATCTGGCGCGTCCCGGCGGTGGTCCACGTGCTGGCCAGCGCGGCCACCCAGTGGCAGATGTTCCTGCACTCCCGGCCCTACCGGCTGGTGACCTTCGCCAGCTACTCGATGTCGATGCAGCTGGTCCGCGACGTCGGCTACTGGGACCCCCACGTGATCCAGGAGGACTCCCGCTTCTTCTGGCGCGCCTTCTTCCGCTACGGCGCCCGGCTCCAGGTCCGGCCGGTCTGCCTGCCGATCTACGGCGACTGCCCCCGCAGCAAGACCTACGCCGGCACCCACGCGTCGCAGTACAACCAGATCAAGCGCTGGGCCTGGGGGGTCAGCGACATCCCCTTCGTGTTCCTGAACATGGTCTCCCACCCCGAGATCCCGTTCTGGAAGCGCGCCTACCGCTTCGCCCTGCTGGAGTTCAACCACCTGACCTGGGTGGCGATGCCGCTGCTGATCTTCTTCGCGGCCAACGTGCCGAGCTACTTCCGCTTCATCACCGAGCTGGTCCACTGGTACTTCCCGGTGGCCTACGACTACAGCATCACGACCCTGTCCAGCAGCTATGCCTACCTCTCGGCCGGCATCCTGACCGTGACCCTGGCCAACGTCGCGATGCTGATCTACATCGACGAGAGCCTGGTCCCCGCCCGACCGTCCGACTGGCCCGCCTGGAGGCGGGCCAAGTCGTACGTCGAGATCGTCGCCTACCCGATCATCGGGATCATCTTCTCGGTGCTGCCCGCGCTCGAGTCGCAGACTCGGCTGATGCTGGGGCGGTACCTGGAGTACCGGGTGACTGAGAAGGAGTAGGCGTCAGATGCACGCCGGGAAGGTCACGCACTGCCACGAGGGGCAGGTGCCGGTGGGGCACATCAGGTCGACGCTGGGGGAGCCGCCAAGGCCGTTGCCGGCCAGCAGCGGGCAGGTCAGGCTGGGGTTGCCGCCGCGGGCGCCGGCGAAGTCCTCGGGGGCCAGCTCGCGGACGGTCTCCCGGCTCAGGGCCAGGTGGGTCAGGCGCGCTCGAATCATGTCGGGTCCTCCTCGGCGGCGGGGTGCCGCGCTTACGCCTTTGCAAACGCTCGGACCCGAGCTTCAATTCTCCGCCGCCGGGCGTGCCGGAGCCTGGCGTCGCGGATGCCCAGGAGGATGCAGGTCAGGCGGTCAGCGCAGGCCGACGGCCGCCTTGACCTGGGCCAGCGTGTCCCGCGCGACCTCGCGGGCCCGCTCGGCGCCGCGCTCCAGCACGCCCTCGACGTAGCCCGGCCGGGCGTCGATCTCCTGGCGGCGCCGGCGCATCGGCTCGAAGTGGGCGATCACCCGCTCGGCCAGCAGCTTCTTGGTGTCGACGCAGCCGGTGGCCGCGCTGCGCTCGCCCTCCCAGATCGCCTCGTAGTCGGCGCTGAAGAGGCGGTGGAGCTGGCAGACGTTGCACAGCTCAGGGTGGCCGGGGTCCCTGCGGTAGACCCGGGTCTGGTCGGTGAAGGCCTGGCCGATCAGGGCCCTGATCTGGTCGGGGTCGCCGGTCATGGGGATGTAGTTGTCGCGGCTCTTGCTCATCTTGTTGACCCCGTCCAGGCCCATGATCCGGGGGGTGTCGGTGAGCACCGCGGCGGGCTCCCGGAAGATCGGGCCGAAGCGGTGGTGGAAGCGCCGGACGATCTCCCGGGTCAGCTCCAGGTGGGCCAGCTGGTCCTCGCCCACGGGGACCTTGTCGGCGCCGTAGAGGAGGATGTCGGCGGCCTGCAGGACGGGATAGCCGAGCAGCGCGTAGTTGACGTTGTCGGGGTGCTGCTCGGACTTCTCCTTGAAGGTCGGCACCCGCTCCAGCCAGCTGATCGGGGTGGTGCAGCTGAGCAGCCAGTGCAGCTCGGTGACCTCGGGCACCCGCGACTGGACAAAGATCGTCGCCTTCTCGGGGTCGATCCCCGCGGCCAGCCAGTCGGCGACCATCGCCATCACGTTGGGCCACAGCTCGGCGGGGTTCTCGAAGGTGGTCAGGGCGTGGAGGTCGACCACGCAGTAGAAGGCCTCGAACTCGTCCTGCATCCGGACGAAGTTGCGCAGCGCGCCGAAGTAGTGGCCGATGTGCATCCGCCCGGTGGGCTGCATGCCGCTGAGGACCCGGGGACGCCGCGCGCTGTCGCTCATGGCCGCCAAATATAATCCTGGCGTGCTGGTGACCAGATCCCTGGCCCGGCTCTCGGCCGCCCTGAGCTTCGCCTACGTGCTCCGGGCCACGGTGCTGGGAGTCCCCACGACGGCCCTGGAGATCTGCCTGGTGGCGACCCTGATCGCCTATGTGGTGGAGAAGCGCCGGGCCGGCGAGCCCTTCCCCGACCCCCGCCGGCTGCCCTACTGCTGGCCGGTGGCGCTGCTGTTGGTGGCGGCCACGATCTCGGTGCTGGTGGCGCCCGACCGGCGCGCCGCGGCGGGGATCTGGAAGGCCTACTTCGTGGAGCCGGCGCTGATCGCCTACGTGCTGGCCGACGCGCTGCGGGCCCGGCGCGACCTGGAGAAGCTGGTCGCGGCGTTCTTCTTCGGGGCCATCGCGGTGGCCGTGCTGAACATCCTCACCTTCCTCTTCGTGCTCGGCACCAACCCGACAGGGATCGTGGAGCACCCGCCGGTGATGATCTACTTCACGCCCAACGCCACCGGGCTCTTCCTCGGCCCGCTGCTGGCCATCGCCGCCGCGTTGCTGTTCTTCGGCAGAGGGCAAGAGCGGGGCCGGTCGG
Organism: Candidatus Dormiibacterota bacterium; assembly: GCA_035938695.1. Classification (GTDB taxonomy): domain Bacteria; phylum Chloroflexota; class Dormibacteria; order DASZGP01; family DASZGP01; genus DASZGP01. The sequence continues at coordinate 11,911 of DASZGP010000179.1, forward strand.
CGGTGTTCATCGCCGTCGCCCTGCCGGCTTTCGTCCTCAGCTTCTCGCGCGGCGCCTGGCTGGGGCTGCTGGTGGCGCTGGTCTTCCTGGCCCTGCAGACCCGGCGCCGGTGGCTTGCGGCGGGGATCGTGGTGGCCGGCGGGGCGGCCTCGCTGCTGGTCCCGGCGGTGCGCCGGCGGGTGGCCCACGAGCTCTCCACCAACGACCCCAACAACAGCGTCAACTCCCGCGTCACGCTCTGGAAGGCCACCTTCCGGATGATGGCCCACGGGCTGCACCCGGTCCTCGGCACCGGGCTGTCGGGGTTCAAGGCGGCGATGGCGGCGGTCAAGGAGAGCACGCCCTACCGCGAGGACCTGATCTACCCCCACAACCTCTACCTCGACTTCTGGACGGAGACCGGGCTGCTGGGCCTGGCGGCCTTCGTCTGGCTCAGCGTCGAGTGGGTGCGGCGGACGGTGGCCACGGTGCGGGCGGCGACCGACCTGCGGCCGTACTACCTGGGGCTGGCGGCGGCCAGCGTGACGATACTGGTCCACGGGCTGCTCGACGTGCCGTTCTTCAAGAACGACCTGGCCTTCCTGACCTTCGCCCTGGTCGGGATGCAGGTCGCGGCGATGCGCCGGGACGGGCTGGCCGGGCCGCCGCCCACCGGACGCAGCGGGGCCGGGGTCCCGGCGACGCCCCCCGCTCCGGCGCCTCTGGCCGCGGCCGCGGCGGCGGCTTCCCCGGCCGTGGCGGCCGCCGCCGACCCGGACTCCGGCGCCTGATCGCCCGCACGCGGTGAGCCTCGCC
>DASZGP010000180.1:0-4743 GCA_035938695.1 Candidatus Dormiibacterota bacterium
GACGCGGCGGCCAGCCGCCACCAGGTCAAGGACCCTCTGCCGGAACTCTGGCGGGTAAGCCCTTCTGCCCATGCTGTCCTCCTGAACGGACAGCAGCATGCCATTCCAGCATCCCGACTCCACCAAACCGGGTCAAGACCAAACCGGGTCAAGACCAGAGTTGCTCGTGATCGACCAATCCCCACCTCCCAGGGAAACCATGCCGGGCGACGCCCGCCCGCCGGGATCGCTCGTGTGCCTTCGGCATTCGCGCGGGTCGCGGGTAGGGATATTTAGACTCACGGAACCCATCTACCTCAATGACGTAGCTGGGGACCGGAATGTCTACAAGTCCCCCAAACCGCCTACAAGGATCCGATACCTTGGTGTAGGGGAACCGGGACCGGCCCGAAGGCCGGCCCCGGCGCGGAGATCAGCGCGTCCGGTTGTAGACGACGGTGAAGCAGAGGTTGCTGGGGCAGCCTCCGACCTCGGCGCTGGCGATGTTGTAGACGGTGTTGATGGCGTCGTTGACCGCCTTGTCGGCGGCGGTGGCCACCCCCGTCGCGGGGGTGATGAACGCCGTCGTGGCGTTCTCGATGGTGCAGACGTCACCGCTGGTGCCGCCGGCCACGTTGCCCAGGTGGCGGGCGCTGAGGTCGCGGACCGTCTCGCGGTTGAGGCGCAGGGTGGTCTTGGACTGGTTCATCTCTACCCTCCCCCGGCCTAGCAGCTGCCGCCGCCGGCGAGGGCGATGGCCACGGTGGTCCCCTGCTGGCAGCCGCCGATCTCCAGGCTGACGATCTGGGTCGCGGTGGCGGCGGCGTCGGTGGCGGCCTTGGCGCCGGCGGTGGCGACGGCGGTGGCCGGCGTCAGCAGGGTGCTGACGGCGTTCTGGATGTTGCAGACGTCGCCGGTGCCACCGGCCACGGCGCCCAGGGCGGTGCTGTCGAGGTTGCGCACGGTCTCACGGTTGAGCACCAGCGTGCCGAATTTCTTGGTCATCTCAATCTCTCCTTGCCTAAAGTGCGAAACATGGGTTGAGGAGGCCGCTGGGGTAGCAGCCGCCGACCTCGGCGCTGGCGATCAGGGTCGCCGTCCGGTAGGCGTCGGTGCCGGCCTGGACCACGGCGGTGGCCACCGCCGTCGCCGGGCTGATGAACGCGGTCGCGGCCGTCTCGACGGTGCAGACGTCGCCGCTGGTGCCGCCGCCGACGCGGCTGAGGTGGCCGGCGCTGAGGTCGCGGACCGTCTCGCGGTTGAGGCGCAGCATCAGCAGGATCCCTGCACGGCGCGGATCGCGACCGCCAGGGTGAAGCCCGGCGCGCCGCAGCCGCCGATCTCCACGCTGATGATCTGGGTGGCGGTGTTCTCGGCGTCGGTGGCCGCCTGGGTGCCGGCCGCGACCACGCCGGTGGCCGGGGTCTTGAGGGCGCTGATGGCGTTCTCCACGCCGCAGACGTCCCCGCTGGTGCCGCCGGCGATGTAGCGCAGGTCGCTGCCGTCGAGGTTGCGGACGGTCTCGCGGTTGAGCGAGAGGATCTTGTTCTTCCTGGTCATCTCAAACCTTCCTTTTCGGTTGCTGACGTTCAATGGGCGTGCCGAAGGACACGCCTAAGATCGCCGCGAACGCGGCGCGGCCCGACGGCCGCGGAATCCCATCCTCCTAGACTCCTCCTCGTCTGCGTCAGGAGGGTGCACAGCCCAAGTCCACCCCCTCCTCACGGTCCTTCCCTACCGCTTGGGCCCGGCGCAACTTTCCTTCATGGGGGGGCCTTATGTCAAGTCGCCGTCACACGCGGGAAGCGCTCCGGGGCGAGCCAGGCCGGCGTCCGACCGGCGCCGGTCAGCCCGGCCACCAGCAGCTCGGCGCAGGCGGCGGCGAAGCCCATGCCGTGGCCGGTGTAGCCGGCGCAGACCATGACCCCGGGGAGGTCCGGCAGGGGGCCGACCAGGGGCAGCTCGTCGGGGGTGAAGCCCATGGTGCCGGCCCAGCGGTGGGTCACCGGCGCGTCGACGCCGAGGCCGGTGAGGTGGGCATCGAGGTGGTGCTGGACCGCCGCGGTCGGCGCCTGGTCGTAGCCGACCTCCGCCTCGAGGGCCAGGTCGCGGTAGCCGCCGACCAGGACCCGCCCGTCCTCACGCTGGCGCCAGTAGCGGTAGCCGTGGTCGGAGTACACCGGCAGTGGCGTGGCCAGCCGGCCGGCCGGCGCCGTGGCCAGCATCTGGCCCCGCACCGGCTCGATCGGCACCGGCGCCAGCAGCCGGGTGTAGGCGTTGGTGGCCAGGATCACGGTACCCGCGAGGGTTTCCGCACCGCCCGGGGCGGAGGTCTGGAACCGCACCGTGACGCCATCGGCCCCCGGCGCGATCCCCGCCACCGCCATCCCTTCGACCACCCGCTCGGCGTGCGGCGCGGCGATCGCCCGCACCGCCGCCGCCGGGTCCAGCTCGGCGCCCTCCGGATCGAGCAGCGCGGGCACCCCGGGCTCGACCCGGCGCCACTCGGCGGGGAGGCCGTCCGCGCGGAGCAGCTCCAGCGCCTCCCGCAGCTCCTCCAGCTCGGCGGCGCCGGCCGGCATCACCAGGCTGCCGCGCCGGCGCAGGCCGGCCCGGTCGCCCAGCAGCCCGTGCATCAGGCGCCGGCTGTGGCGGCTCAGCTCCCAGATCTCGCCGGCCCGGGCGCGGCCGTGGGCCCGCGCCGCCGCCGCGTAGTTGGCGGCGACGCCGGCCAGCAGGAAGCCGGCGTTGCGGCCGCTGGCACCGGCGGCCAGGTGGCGCGCCTCCACCAGCCAGGCGTCGACCCCGGCGGCCCGGAGGCGGTGCAGCAGGTTGACCCCGGTGATCCCGCCCCCCACCACCAGCGCCTCCACCCGCGGCGGCACCGCCGTGCCCCGGCCGGTGCCCGGGCCGGCCTCCCAGACCGGGGTCGCGTCGGCGCTGGAGCCGCCGGCGCCGGCGGTCACACCCGGCGGATCAGGTCGCGCTCCATCGAGCGCAGGGCGGCGTAGACGGTGGTCCGCAGCGGCGCGGCGGCGTCGATGGCCCACTCCAGCTGGCGCATCGTGGAGTACAGCGACTTGATCGCCTTGACCGCGTCGCCGAAGTCGACCGCCGGCGACAGCGGGATCTCGGTCAGCGGCACCCCCTTGGACCAGGCGTAGGCGAAGTCGACGTAGTCCCGAGAGAGCTGGCGCAGGGTGTCCTCGCCGTAGGCCTGCTCCAGCGCCGAGAAGCGGTAGTGCAGCGACTTGAGGCGGCGGAAGGCCTGGCCCACGGCGTGGGTCGGGAAGCGGCGCTGGTGGAAGGACTCCGGCCCGCCCCGGCCCCGGCGGTTGCCGCCGCGGTCCTCGGCGGCGATCATCACCACCACCGCGCACAGCTCGGCGGGGTCGAGGTCGTCGAGCCAGCCCTCGTGGATGGCCTCGGTCAGGAGCAGGCTGTTCTCGCCGTATATCCGGCTCGCCAGGGTCCCCTTCTCCGAGGGCTTGAGGCCGTAGAGGAAGCCCGACTCCTCGAGGATGTTGATCAGCGAGCGGAGGTGGCGGACGTAGTCGTGCATCGCCGCGTCGATCTCCTCGGTGGTGCGGCGGATCTCGTCGCGCAGCTCCCAGCGCTCGCTCAGGTAGGCGCGGTGCTGGCGCAGGTTGGGGCAGCGCCGCACCGGGGACTGCTCGCTGCGCTCGCGCACCTCGGCCATCTCGGCGCGGAGCTTGGCCAGCTCCTCCGGCGACATCGCGCCGCCGTCCCGCCAGTGGGCCCGCTTGGCCCGCCGCAGGCGGTTGCGCATGGTCCGCAGCCGCATGTCGTCCTCGAAGTACTGGCGCACCTCCTCGGGGCCGCAGCGGTCCTTCTTGGGGATCCCCGGCGGGGCCGCCTCGAGGTCGGCCAGGCGGGCCTTGAGGTTCTCCAGCTCGAAGCGCCGCAGCTCCGCCGCCTCGCGCCGCTGGAACTGACCGAAGGACAGCTCCATCAGCCGCTCGGCCTCCTCCATGGTGCGGTGGCGGAGCAGGTTGAGGGCCATGTTGTAGGTCGGCGCGAACTTCGACTCGACCACCATGTCCTCGCCCTGGGCGGCCTCATAGATCACCCCGATGTCGACCTCGGGGTCCTTGAGGGTGATGCCGTGGCCGATGCGGTCGATGCCGCGGCGGCCGGCGCGGCCCATCAGCTGGGTCAGCTGGCCCGCCGTCAAGGACGGGAAGCCGCGCCCGTCGAACTTGGTAAACGACGACACCACCACCGCCCGGGCCGGCATGTGGATGCCCAGGGCCAGGGTCTCGGTGGCGAAGACGGCCTTGATCAGGCCCTGCTGGAAGAGCTCCTCGACCAGCTCCTTGACGAAGGGCATCAGCCCGGCGTGGTGGGCGGCCAGGCCCTGGCGCAAAAGCTCGGCGTCCAGCATCGAGCGGTAGAGCTTGCGCTCGTCGGCGTCCGCGACGTCGTTCATCCGGGCGTCGACGTAGGCGTCGATGCGCGACTTCTCGTCGTCGTCGGTGAGGTCCAGGTTGTGCACCGCGCAGCGCTGCAGGGCCTCCTCGCAGCCCCGCCGGCTGAAGATGAAGTAGATCGCGGGGAGCATCTGCTGGCGCCGCATCTCGGTGAGCACCTTCAGCATGCTGTTGCTCTCCAGGGCCCGGTGGCGGGGGAAGCGCCGGTCCATCGACACCTCCTCCTGGGCCTTGTTCCAGGTCTGCCGGACGACCTTGCCGGACTCGTCGAAGAGGGGGTGGAAGTGGTTCTCCATGGCCAGCCAGAGCTTCA
>DASZGP010000181.1:0-3713 GCA_035938695.1 Candidatus Dormiibacterota bacterium
GCTGCACTACGATTTCCGGCTGGAGCTGAACGGCGTGCTGGTCTCCTGGGCGGTGCCCAAGGGGCCCAGCCTGGACCCCGCCGACCGCCGCCTGGCGATGCACGTCGAGGACCACCCGGTCGAGTACTTCGACTTCGAAGGGGGCATCCCCAGGGGCCAGTACGGCGGCGGCACGGTGATGGTCTGGGACTGGGGAGGAGTTCGCTGGCTCTCACCCCACCGATCAGGATCGGGGGCCCCGGCAGAGGCTGACGATCCCGCCGCGATGCTGGCCAGGGGGGACCTCAAGTTCGAGCTCTACGGCCGCAAGCTCAAGGGCGAGTACGCCATCGTGCGCAGCTCCAAGGACGAGAAGGCCTGGTTCCTGATCAAGAAGCGGGACGAGGCGGCGGCGCCGGGCTACGACGTGACCGAGCAGGACCGCTCGGTGCTCAGCGGGCGGACGCTGGCCGAGATCGCGGCCGGCGCCGAGCGCACCTGGCACTCCGACCGGCCGGCGTCGGGCCAGGGTGGCGGCGCGACCGCCTTCCTGGACCTCGCCAAGGCCCGCCCGGCGGCCTTTCCGGCGGAGCTGGCGCCGATGCTGGCGACGCCGGCCACGGCGGCCTTCGACGACCCCGACTGGAGCTATGAGATCAAGCTCGACGGCTTCCGCACCATCGCCCTGGTCCGCGACGGCAAGGTCCGGCTGCTCTCCCGCCGCGGCCTCGACGCCACCCGGCAGTACCCCGAGCTGCTGACCCTGGCGATCCTCACCCGGGCGGCCGACGCCGTGCTCGACGGCGAGGTGGTGGCCCTCGACGACGAGGGCCGGCCCAGCTTCGGCCGGCTCCAGGAGCGCACCGGCTCCTGGGTCAGGACCCGTGGCGGCCCCGTAGCACGGGGCGAGCCGGGGGCCGAGCCCCACCCCGCCATCCCGATCGTCTTCTACGTCTTCGACGTCCTCCACCACGACGGCCGCTCGCTGCAGGGCGTGCCTCTCCGCGACCGGCGCCGGCTGCTCGAGGCCATCCTCCTCGACGGCCCCAACGTCCGCCGCCTGGAAGCCTTCGGTGGCGCCGACGGGACCCTCCTCTTCCAGGCCGTCAAGGCCCAGGGCCAGGAGGGGGTGGTGGCCAAGCGGCTCGACTCCGTCTACCGCCCGGGCACCCGGAGCAGGCACTGGCTCAAGATCAAGGCCAACCGCGAGCAGGCCTGCGCGGTGGTCGGCTACACGCCGCCGCAGGGCGGCCGCAAGCACTTCGGCTCGCTGGCGCTGGCGGTGCTGACCGGCGAGGACCTGACCTACTGCGGCCAGGTCGGCAGCGGCTTCGACGAGAAGCTGCTGGCCTCGGTGATGGCCTCCCTGAAGCCGCTTGAGGCGGGTGCCACCCCGCCTGCCAACGCCGCGCTGGCGCCCAGGGAGACGACCTGGGTCCGCCCCGCGCTGTTCTGCGAGGTCAAGTTCAACGAGTGGACCAGGGAGGGGCTGCTGCGCCAGGCCACCCTGCTCCGAATCCGCGACGACCTGACCCTGGAGGACTGCCGCAGGGAACCGGGTCCGGCCTGAGCCAGGCCGGTAAAGATTGGTCAACCGGCGGATTCCGGCCGGTGCCGGCGGCCCATACTGACGGCAATGCCAGGCATCCTCTCCCGCTTCACGCGACCCAAGCTGAGCGTCGCCGACCGCCACCGGCTGCTGCTCCAGGCGGTCGACCTGCACGAGGCGATGACCCCTCCGGCCCAGGTCGCGGCGGCCCTCCAGGCGGCCGGCGCCAGCCCCGACGACGCCCGCGACCTGACCGCCGAGGCGCTGCGGCGCTACGAGGCCGACCTGGTCCGCCGGGTTGCGCTGCCGAAGTCGGCCCGCAGCGAGGTCAACTTCTACTTCCTGCTCGGGGTCACCCCGGTGGCGACCCAGGAGGAGATCCGCCGGGGCTACCGGCGCAAGGCTCGCCAGGTCCACCCCGACCAGCACAACCAGGACTTCGGCCAGTCCCAGTGGACCCGCCTGATGCAGTTCGTCACCGAGGCCAGCGCGGTGCTCGGCGAGCCCGAGACCCGGCGGGCCTACGACGTGATCTGGCGCGAGCGCAGCCGCGAGACGGCGATCGCCAACCGCCGCAAGGGCGAGCAGCGGGGCGACTGGGAGACCCGCTACCGCTGGACCATCGCCGAGATGTCGCAGGACGAGGACCAGATCGCCGAGGTGCTGGAGGACCTCCGCGCAGCCCTGGCCAAGGGCGAGCTGCCCGAGGGCCTGCCGGGCCGCCTCGACGCCGCCGTGCGGGGCTACGAGGACGCCATCCTCCAGGTGCGCACCGAGACATACAGCCTGCCGGCGACCTTCGAGAGCTTCGGCGACGAGGTCCGCCGCGAGATGCAGCGCAAGGAGAAGCTGGTGCCCCCGCTGCAGCGCCTGGCGGAGCACGTCCACGCCGGGGTCAACGCCACCGTCGAGGCCGAGGTCGCGGCCTGCGCCGAGGCGCTGACCACCGTCCAATACCACCAGCACCTGTTCGACATCCGCTCGGCGGGGTTCAGGTAGGCCCGACCCGGCCGCAGGTTCAGGTCAGGCCGGGGTCGTCGCGGCGGGGGATCAGCACCCAGGCCAGCAGCGCCCCGGCCAGGGCCAGGGCGGTGGCCACCAGGAAGGCGCCGGTGATCGAACGGTGCAGGATCGGCCCGCCCAGCGCCGAGCCCAGCGGCGCGCCGGCGAAGTTGAGGCTCATCGACACCGCCATCGCCCGGCCCAGCGAGGCGGTGTGGGTCCGGCGCTGGCGGAGGCTGAAGAAGCTGACGTCGATGGGCCCGATGGCCAGCCCGCTGAGGACCGAGGCCAGGGCCACCAGGGCCACGCCCGGGGCGAAGGCCAGGATCAGCAGCGAGGCGCCGATCAGCGCCATCCCCAGGGCGATCGCCGCCGGCTCGATGCCCTCCCGGTAGAACCGCCCGAAGATCAGGCCCGAGACCACCCCGGCCACCCCCGACAGCGAGAACAGCAGGCCGACCTCGTTGGGTCCGCCGTGGAGCCGGCTCAGGACCAGCACCGGCAGGCCGACGGTCCAGATCCCGCTGCCCAGGTTGAACACCGATAGCGCGATCGCGGTGTTGCGCAGGGTGGCGTTGCGGACGACGTAGACCAGGGCCTCCCAGGCGCTCCGCAGCAGGGCCGGCTGGTCGCCCCGGGGCGGCGGCTCGCGGAGGCCGGCGAAGGCCACCGCCGCCAGGGCGAAGACCGCCGAGCAGGCCAGCAGCTCGGTGTCGGCCCCGAGCGCCGCCACCAGGCCGCCGGCCAGGCCCGGGCCGACGATCGTGGTGATGGTGAAGCCGGTGCTGTCGACGGCGTTGCCCCGTCCCCACATCGGACGGGGCAGGAGGATCGGGAACAGCGAGCGGATCCCGCCGGCGCTGAACATCCCGGTCAGCGAGGTCATCGCCACCAGCGGCAGCATGGTCGTCGGGGTCAGGCGCCCGAGCCGGGCCAGGAGCACGATCGCGGCCAGGCCGGCGGCGGCCACGATCTGGTCCAGGATGATCAGCCGCACCCGGCCGTGGCGGTCGAGCAGGGCGCCCGCCAGGGGGCTGACCAGCAGGCCGGGGAAGATCAGGACGAAGACCACCAGCCCGGCCAGGGCGGGGGAGTGGAAGCGTTCCAGGACGAAGAGGACGATGCCGACCTCGGTGAGCTGGTTGGCGGTCCGGCCCAGCAGGGTGCCCAGGGAGAGGCGGGC
>DASZGP010000182.1:0-4375 GCA_035938695.1 Candidatus Dormiibacterota bacterium
CCGGCGGTACCCGGGCGCCGTCCGGCGGCGGGCCGGCGCGGACGATCGTTTCGCGCGGCCTGGAGATCGCGCTCTCGGCGCCCACCCCGGCCGGCGGCGGCGCCGACCGGGCGGGGCTGGAGCGCCAGGCCGCCAAGGCCCGCGACGAGATCGCCGGCCTCAGCGGGCGGCTCGACGGGGAGTTCGGCGCCAAGGCGCCGGAGGCGGTCGTGGCCCGCGAGCGCGATCGGCTGGCGGCGGCTCGGGAGCGGCTCGCCGCGGTGGAGGAGGCGCTGCGGCGCCTGGCCGTTTGACCGCCGCCGCGCCGCTCGCCGCGCTCGACCTCTTCGGCGGGGTGGGAAGCATCGTCGGGGTCGTCGCCGGGCTCTACGGCCTGGCCCTCTGGATGGCCCTGGCCTACTGGGCCCTGAAGGACGCCCGGGCCCGCTCCGACAACCCCTCGCTGCACCTCTTCGCGCTCTTCGTCAACCTCCTGCTGCCGGTGCTGGGCCTGTTCGTCTACCTCCTGGTCCGGCCCAGCACGACCATCGCCGACCGCCAGGCCATGGCCCTGGAGGCCGAGGTGCTGGCGGGGCCGCCGGAGGAGAACCCGTTCCGTCCCTGCCCGGCCTGCAGCCGGGAGGTGGAGCGCGACTGGGTCGCCTGCCCCTACTGCCACACCCGCTTCGCCAAGCGCTGCCCCAGCTGCCGCAACGCGGTCCGCCTGGGCTGGTCGCTGTGCCCCTACTGCGCCACCAACCTGGAGCTGGGTGGCGTGCGGATGGCGGGCCAGGGCCAGTGAACCGCTCCGCCGCCGTCCTGGTGCTGTTCATCATCGGCGGGGCGCTGGTCGGCAGCATCCTCAACCAGGTCCTGGCGCCGATCCTGCCGGTGCTCAAGAACTCCGCCGGCGGCGGTCTCAGCCCGGCCACCCTCAGCCTGCCCTTCTTCAGCCTGACCTTCGGGATCTCGGTGCGCCTGACCCTGGGCACCGCCATCGGCATCGCCGGCGGGCTGATCGCCTATCGCCGCTTCTAGCGGCGGGGGCGGCTTGCCAGAGAGGCCTGGCGGCGCCGAGCCGAGCCCGGCGCCGCGCCTGATCCTGGCCTCGGTGTCACCGCGCCGCCGTGAGCTGCTGGGGCGCCTGGGCGTGCCCTTCGAGGTCCGCAGCCCGGGGTTCGACGAAGCCGGGGTGCGCCACCTCCGCCCCACCCTCCAGGCCCAGGCCGCCGCCCGGGGCAAGGCCACCGCGCTGCTCACCGCCGAGCCCGACGCCTTCATCCTGGCCGCCGACACCGTGGTCGCCCTGGACGGCGCCGCGCTGGGCCAGCCGGCCGACGAGATCGACGCCGGCCGGATGCTCCAGCGCCTCTCCGGCCGGCGCCACCGGGTGATCACCGCCGCCTGCCTGATCGGCCCCACCCCGCCGCTCGGGGAGTACCCGGTGCTGCCGGCGCCCGACCCCCGGGTCGGCGCCCCCACCGCCGCCCCCAACGGGCGCCGGCACCGTGGCGGCTGGTCGGGCCGGCGTCCGTTGCGGGAGGCCTGGGCGGTGAGCGACGTCCGGTTCCGCCCGCTCTCCGGCCCCGATCTCACCGCCTATCTGGCCGGCGGCGAGTGGCGCGGCAAGGCCGGCGCCTACGCCATCCAGGGCCGCGCCGGCAGCTTCGCCGAGGTCGTCCGGGGTGATTTCGACACCGTCGTCGGCCTCTCCCTGCGCCACGTCGTCCGCCTCCTCCGCGAACTCGGCTGGGCCGGTCCCCCGATTCGCGTCTGATACCGTTCTAGGGCCGCTCCCGCGACTCGCGGGGCCGCCCGTCCGCCGCCCAGAGTGTGACCCACACGTCCCCAGGGAGCCCCATTCGATGAGTCCTGCCGCCCCTCCTCCCGAGCCCGCGCTCGGCCGCCGCACCGGCCCGACCAAGCTCGCCCGCGCGCCCCGATGAGCCTGGTCGACAGCGTCCTCGGGATCTGGTCCTCCGACATGGGCATCGACCTGGGCACCGCCAACACCCTGGTCCACGTGCGGGGGCAGGGGATCGTGCTCAACGAGCCCTCGGTGGTGGCCATGTCGCGGCCCAACAACGTGGTCCTCTCGGTCGGCCACGAGGCCCGCAAGATGCTCGGCCGCACCCCGGCCGACATCGTCGCCATCCGGCCCCTTAAGGACGGCGTGATCGCCGACTTCGACGTGACCGAGCAGATGATCAAGTACTTCATCGCCAAGGTCCACAACCGCAGCTGGCACATCAGCCGCCCGCGCGCCGTGCTGGGCGTGCCGAGCGGGGTCACCGAGGTCGAGAAGCGCGCCGTCATGGACGCCGCGGTCCACGCCGGCTGCCGCGAGGCCTCCCTGGTCGAGGAGCCGATGGCCGCCGCGATCGGGGCCGGGCTGCCGATCCAGGAGGCCACCGGCTCGATGGTGGTGGACATCGGCGGCGGCACCAGCGAGGTGGCCGTGGTCTCGCTCGGCGGCATCGTCGCCAGCAAGTCGATCCGGGTCGGTGGCGACGAGATGGACCAGGCCATCGTCCAGTACGTCAGGCGCAACTTCAACCTGCTGATCGGCGACCGCACCGCCGAGGACATCAAGATCGCCATGGGCTCGGCCTACCCGCTGGCCGAGGACAAGAAGTTCCACGTCCGCGGCCGCGACCTCATGACCGGCCTGCCCAAGACCGTCGAGATGACCACCGTGCAGGTCCGTGAGGCTCTCGCCGAGACGGTCCAGCTGATCGTCGACACGGTCAAGGAGACCCTCGAGATGACCCCCCCGGAGCTGATCACCGACATCATGGACCGCGGCGTCATCCTGGCCGGCGGCGGCGCCCTGCTGCGCGGGCTGGACGAGCTGCTCAGCCACGAGACGATGATGCCGGTCTACGTCGCGGAGGACCCCCTGACCACCGTCGCTCGCGGCACCGGCCTGGTGCTGGAGGAGCTGCGCACCCTCAAGCGGGTGGTCATCCAGTCCCAGAAGGCCAAGGCCCTGCGCTGACCTCCGGTCGCTTAATCGGCGGCTGTTAGCCTAGTCCGGTGAACTTCCGCCGAGCCTTGGTGCGCCCATCGTGAGGCGCGGCTCGCAGTTGCGCGCGACCTCCTACCTGGCCGCCGGGCTGGCCCTCGGGCTGGGGCTGCTGGCGTTCGGCGGCAGCCTGCGGGTGCAGGGGCTGCGGGGCGCCGCGGCGACCGTCTTCGAGCCCGCCCAGTCGGTGCTCGCCGGGGTCGGGGAGGGGGCCAGGGGGCTGATCGACACGGTGACCTCGATCGGCAGCCTGCGCGGCGAGAACGCCCGGCTGAGGCAGCAGGTGGCCGACCTGCAGCGGCAGCTGGAGCAGTCCAAGCAGCAGGCCCTGACCGACGCCCAGCTCAAGGACCTGCTGGGCCTGCGCGAGAGCCTCAAGCTGCACACCGTCACGGCGGCGGTGATCGGGCGTGACCCCGAGGGGCTGACGCCGACCCTGACGATCCACGCCGGGACGGCCGACGGGGTCAGGCGCGGGATGTCGGTGCTGGGCCAGCACGGCCTGGTGGGGCGGGTGGTGGCGGTGCAGGGCCACTCGGCCCAGGTCCAGCTGATCAGCGACAGCCACGCGCCGGTCAACGTGTTCCTGGCCACCACGCACCTGGGCGGCACGGTCCACGTCAGCGAGACCAGGCTGGTGATGGACATCCTCGACGCGCCGACCAACCTCAAGATCGACCCCGGCGAGAGCGTGCTGACCTCCGGCCTCGGCGGCAATTACCCCAAGGGGCTGCCGGTGGCCGCCGTGGTGAAGTACCAGTTCCAGCCCTACGGTGTGACCCAGGTGGCCGACGTGGCCCCGCTGGACGACCTCACCCGCCTGGAGTACGTGATGGTCGACACCGACTTCGTCCCCGACGTGGCACCCTGAGGGCGGGTCGATGAAGCTCTGGCTGGCGATCCCCATGCTGGCGCTGCTGACCGCGATGCAGACCTCGCTGGCTCCCAGCCTCGACATCGGGGGCGCGCGGCCCCAGCTGGTGCTGGTCTTCGTGATCTGCTGGGCGGTGGTCCGGGGTGAGGCGGAGGCCCTGCCCTGGGCGATCTTCGGCGGGCTCCTCCTCGACCTGCTCTCCAGCCTGCCCACCGGCGCCCACCTGGTCGCCCTCTGCCTGGTGGCCTTCGGCGCCGACCTCGGCCATCGCTTCCTCCACGGCAGCAACCTGCTCTTCGCCGTCGTGGCGGTGCTGCTCGGCAGCGTGGCCTACGGGGGCCTGCTGCTGCTGCTCTCCGGCTATGCCCCCCACCGCGACCTGGCGACGGCCGCCCTGTCCCACCAGGTCCTCCCCGGCGCGGTCTACAACCTGGCCCTGATGTTTCCCGTGCTGGCCCTGCTGCGGGCCTTCGACCGGCGCTTCCCGCGCCCGCTTG
>DASZGP010000183.1:0-3323 GCA_035938695.1 Candidatus Dormiibacterota bacterium
CGGGCCGGTCACGACGCCTCGGCCGGTCGCGGCGTCCCGGCCCAGGACGGCGGCGCGCTTCAGATCATCCACCTGCTTCAGCAGGGCCTTGCGCTCGTCCAGCAGGGCGTCGACGCGCCGCGGCAGGTCGACGGGCTTGACGTTGAGCCGCCCGGCAGCCGTCAGAGCCGCGTCCTGGAGATCGCGGACGCGGCGCTCGGCGGCCTCACCAGCCAGGAACTCGATCCGCCGCACCCCGGCGCCGACGCTGCTCTCGCGCACCGGCGTGACCAGCCCGATCTGGCCGGTGCGATCGACGTGGGTGCCGCCGCAGAGCTCCACCGAGAAGTCGTCGAAGCTGACCACCCGGACCAGGTCGCCGTACTTCTCGCCGAACAGGCTCATGGCCCCCGTCGCCTTGGCCTCGTCCACCGGCATCACCCGCGTCACTCGCTCGATGTCGTCGCGGACGGCGCGGTTGACGATGGTGAATATGGCGTGGAGCTCACCGGGCGCGACCGCACGGCTGAGGTTGAAGTCGAAGGTGCAGGTGTCGGGGCCGACGTAGCTGCCCTGCTGGTGGGTCGTCTCCCCCAGCACCTGGCGCAGCGCCCGGTGCAGCAGGTGGGTGGCGGAGTGGTGGCGCATGGTGGCCCAGCGCGCCTCGCGATCGACCTCGGCGGTGACCTCCTGCCCGACGACCAGGCGGCCGGAGGCGACCTTGCCGTAATGGGCGAACGCCTCGCCCTGCTTCTGGACGTCGAGGACCTCGACCGTCCCCTCAGGCCCTTCGATGATCCCGATGTCGCCGACCTGCCCACCGCCCTCGGCGTAGAAGGGGGTCCGGTCGAGGTAGAGCTCGACCTCGTCGCCCTCGGCCGCCACCTCGACCTCGGTGTCGCCGGCGAACAGGCGCAGGACCGTCCCGGCGCCGTTGAGGGACTCGTGGCCGACGAACTCGGTCCTGGGCAGCCCGGTACGCGGGATGGGGTTGCGCTTGGCGGCCCGGCGGCTCATCTGGCGCTGCTCGGCGAGGGCGGCCTCGAACCCGGCGCGGTCGACGCCGAGCCCGGCCTCGGCGGCCAGCTCGGTGGTCAATTCGACGGGGAAGCCGAGGGTATCGTGGAGCCTGAAAGCGTCGGCGCCGGAGATTATCCCGGAGCTGCGCGCCACCACGGCTTCGAACTCGCGCTGCCCCTGTGCGAGGGTGGTCTCGAAGGCCACCTCCTCGGCGCGGACGGTCGCGACGATGCCCGGCCGCTTCAGCTCGGGGTGGACGTCGCCCATCTCGGCGATGACCCTGGCGACTCCGATGCCGCCGGGGTTCTCCAGGTGCTCGCGCCCAGGCCGGGGCAGCGCCCCCTCGCCGGAGAGCGCACCTGGGCGTTTGAGGGTGCGCAGGGCATGCAGCGTGGCGCGGCGGATCATCTTGCGCAGGATGTAGCCGCGCCCCTCGTTGCCCGGCCGCACGCCGTCGGCGACCAGGAAGGCGACGCCACGGGAATGGTCGGCGCAGAGACGGCTGACGAATGCGGGGGCGCCCGGCCCCCAGCCGCCCTCGGGCTCGACCATGAAACCGTCGACCAGCCCCTTGAACAGGTCGGTCTCGTAGAAGCTGACCGGAACCGTTGACCCACGCTCCTGCGCCAGCACCACCGCCGCCAGCCGCTCCAGCCCCATGCCGGTGTCGACGCCGGTCCGGGCCAGCGGCTTGCGGCTGCCGTCCGGGGCACGGTCGAACTGCATGAAGACCAGGTTCCAGACCTCCAGGAAGCGGTCGCAGTGGCCCGGGCGGCAGTCGGCCTGGCCGCAGCCGACGGCGGGGCCCCAGTCCCAGTAGATCTCCGAGTCGGGCCCGCAGGGGCCGATCCAGCCCTCCAGGTTGGCGGGCCAGAAGTTGTCCTCCAGGCGGTGCGGCTCGCGGCCGATCACGCGCAGCCAGATCGCCGCCGCCTCGTCGTCGCTGGGGTGCACCGTCGGGAAGAGCCGGTTGGGGTCGAGGCCCAGCTCGCGGGTCAGGAACTCCCAGGCCAGCTCGATCGCGCCGTCCTTGAAGTAGTCGCCGAAGGAGAAGTTGCCCAGCATCTCGAAGAAGGTCAGGTGGGAGTCGTCGCCGACCTCCTCCAGGTCGACGGTGCGGAAACACTTCTGGACGGTGGTCACGCGCGGCGAGGGCGGGTCGGCCTGGCCCATGAAGATGGGTTTGAACTGCTGCATCCCGGCCGTGGTCAGGAGCACGGAGGGGTCGCCGTGAGGGACCAAGGAGGAACTCGGCAGCACCAGGTGTTCCCGCCCTTGGAAGAAGTTGAGAAAGGACTGGCGGATATCGGCGCTAAGCATCGCGAATTGGAAGCATCCTAACAGAGGCCCAGGCGGCCTCCGAATTCGTTTTGCCCCCTCCCAACACCTTCAGACCAGGCTCTGGGCGGCCTCGGGCATGGCGCGCTTGAGGTGCTCGACGGCCGCGCGCTGGAGCCGGGAGACGTGCATCTGGGAGATACCGAGGCGCTTGGCGACCTCGCTCTGGGGCAGCTCCTCGACGAATCGGAGGTACATAATCTTGCGCTCGCGCTCGTTGAGGTGGGCCATCGCGGTCTCCAGGAGGTCCAGCAATTCGACCCGGTCGAGGTTCTGGTCGCTGCCGCCGAGGCGCTCGGCCAGGGTCAGCCCCTCCGACTCGACGCCCCGGCTGGAGTCGCTGGGCGCGTCGAGGGGGACGGTGTGCTGGGCCGGCGCGGCCTCGTAGGCCTCCAGGATCTCCTCCGGGCTGACCTCCAGCTCCTCGGCCAGCTCCGCGACGCTGGGTGGACGGCCGAGCTTGGCCGAGAGGCGCTCCGAGGCCAACCGGCTGCGGGCGTTGAGCTCCTGGAGGCGCCGGGGGATGCGGATGGTCCAGCTCTTGTCGCGGAAGTAGCGCTTGATCTCGCCGACGATGGTCGGGGTGGCGAAGGTGCTGAACTCCAGGCCCCGCTCGGGGTCGAAGCGCTCGATCGCCATCAGCAGGCCCAGGAAGGCCACCTGGACGATGTCCTCCAGCGGCTCGCCACGGTTCTGGAACTTGCGGGCCAGGAAGTGGACCAGGTTGGTGTGGGCGTCGACCAGCTGCTGGCGGATCGCCGGATCCCTGCTCTCGCGGTACCTCAGGAAGAGATCGCGGACGGTTGCCTTCGCGGACGCCTCGGGTGTCGCCAGGCCAGGAGCTGCCACTCAGGGGTCAGCTCTCGACGTGGTATTTGACGAGGGTCATCCTCATGCTGCCGCGGGGGTCGACGCCGAAGCGCAGGTCGTCGACGAAGAGGCCGATCATGTTGACCGCCACGTCGTCCAGGTTGAGCTCGGCGACC
>DASZGP010000184.1:0-11787 GCA_035938695.1 Candidatus Dormiibacterota bacterium
CTGTGGGCGTACGAGGGCACCGGGGTTGTCCCCGACGCCATCACCGTCGCCAAGGCGCTGGGCGGGGGGCTGCCAATCGGGGCACTGGTCACCGGCCCCCGACTCGCCGACGTGCTGGAGCCCGGCGACCACGGCTCGACCTTCGGCGGCAACCCCCTGGCCTGCGCGGCGGCGCTGGCGACGCTCGAGACCATCGAGACCGACGGCCTGACGGCCCACGCAACGGAGGTTGGCGAGCACCTCGGCGCGCGGCTGCGCGCGCTGGCCGACGACTTCCCCAGCGTTCAGGGCGAGCGCGGCCGCGGGCTGATGCGCGCGCTGCTGCTGACCGCGGACCTGGCGCCGCGCCTGCAATCGGCGGCGCTGGAGCACGGGCTGATCGTCAACGCCATCGGCGCCCGTTGCTTGCGCCTGGTGCCGCCGCTGATCGTCACCCGCGAGCAGGTCGACCGCGCCGTCGACAGCCTGGCGGTCTGCCTCGACCTGCTCCACGGCGCGCCGTGATCGCCACCACCGGCGCCGACGCCCGCGGCGCCAAGGCCCACCGCCACCGGGCCATCCTGGAGCTGGTGCGCACGCGCGCCATCCACACCCAGGAGGAGCTGGTCGAAGCCCTGCGGGCGCGCCACCACAACGTGACCCAGGCCACCGTCAGCCGCGACATCCGCGAGCTCGGCCTGTACCGCGTCCCCGGTGGCGAGGGCAGCCGCTACGCCATCCGCGCCGGCCTCGGCGAGCGCGCCCCGATGGTGCTGCGCGACTTCATCCTGTCGACCGACGGCGTGCAGTTCATGACCGTGGTGCACACGCCGCCGGGAACCGCCAACCTGGTCGCGGTGGCCATCGACGAGTCGGGCTGGGAGGAGGTGCTGGGCACCGTGGCGGGCGACGACACGGTCCTGGTGGTGACCGTCTCCGAAGCGGCCCGGCGGCGATTCGAGGCACGCCTGGGCACCGACTCAGCCTCCCCCCCGACCGGCAGGAGAACCTCATGACCAAACGTCTGGTACTGGCCTATTCCGGCGGCCTCGACACCTCGGTCGCGATCCACTGGCTCAGCCGCCGCGGCTACGAGGTGCTGGCCCTGGCCATCGACCTCGGCGAGGCCAAGGACCTCGACGCGATCCAGGCGCGGGCCCTGCGCAACGGCGCCACGGCATCGTTCGTGGTCGACGCCCGCGACCTGTTCCTGCGCCACTTCGCCTTTCCCAGCCTCCAGGCCGGCGCGCTCTACGAGGGCCGCTACCCGCTGGCCACCGCGCTGGGACGTCCGCTGATCGCCAAGCTGATGGTCGACCTGGCCCGCCAGGAGGGCGCCGTCGCGGTGGCCCACGGCTGCACCGGCAAGGGCAACGACCAGGTCCGCTTCGATGTCGCCACCGGCGCGCTGGCGCCCGAGCTGGAGGTCGTCGCGCCGGTGCGCGACTGGGGCATGAACCGCGACGAGGAGATCGCCTACGCCCGCGAGCACGGCATCGAGGTGCCGGCCAGCGTGGAGTCGCCGTACTCCACCGACGTCAACCTCTGGGGCCGCTCGATCGAGTGCGGCGTCCTCGAAGACCCCTGGGAGGAGCCGCCGGAGGAGGTCTTCGCCTGGACCCGCGACCCGCTCGCCGCGCCGGCCCGGCCGGGGTACGTCGAGATCCGCTTCGAGGCCGGCCTGCCGGTCGCGCTGGACGGCGAGGCGCTGGCCCCGGTGGAGCTGGTCGAGCGCCTCAACGCGCTCGGCGGCGAGCACGGCGTGGGCCGCATCGACATGGTCGAGAACCGCCTGGTGGGGATCAAGTCGCGCGAGATCTACGAGGCCCCCGCGGCGGTCATCCTGACCGGCGCCCACGCCGCGCTGGAGAGCATCACCCTGGCCAAGGACGTGGTCCGCTTCAAGGACACGGTGGCCCAGGAGTGGGCCGACCTGGTCTACAACGGGCTCTGGTTCGGGGCCCTGCGGCGCGACCTGTTCGCCTTCGTCGCCAGCACCCAGCAGCACGTCAGCGGCGACGTGCGGGTCAAGCTCTACCGCGGCGGGATGCAGGTCGTGGGGCGCAAGGCGCCGGAGTCGCTGTACCGGCTGGAGCTGGCGACCTACGGCGGCGGCGACGCCTTCGACCCCAGCGCCGCCCCGGGCTTCATCCACCTCTGGGGGCTGCCGGTGCGGACCCAGGCCAAGGTGCAGGGCATACTCGGCGACGGGGCGCGGGAGAGCCTGCTGCCGCCGCAGGTCAAGCGCCTCGACAACCCCGCCGCGAAGCGCGATGCCTGACGCGCGCGGATCGAAGGAGCAACTGGCGCCGGAGCCGCGCGCCGCGAAGGCCGCGTCACCGGAACGCGCGCCCCGCCTCTGGGGCGGACGCTTCGCCGGCGGCCCGGCGCGCGCGGTGCAGGAGTTCACCGACTCGCTGCCCGTCGACCGCCGCCTCTACCGCCAGGACATCGCCGGCAGCGTGGCCCACGCGCGGATGCTCGGCGTGGCCGGCATCATCCCGGTGGCCGACGCGCAGGCGCTGGTCAGGGGGCTGGCGCAGGTGCGCAAGGAGATGGACAGCGGCGCGTTCGTCTTCGTCGAGACCGACGAGGACGTCCACACCGCCGTCGAGCGCCGGCTCCACGAGCTCCTCGGCCCCGAGGTCGGCGGCCGGCTGCACACCGGGCGCAGCCGCAACGACCAGGTGGCGCTCGACCTGCGCCTCTACGCCAAGGGCGCGATCACCGACATCGGCGGGGCGGTGACCCGGCTGCAGGCCGCCCTGCTCAAGCTGGCGCACCAGCACCAGGCCGACGTCATGCCGGCCTACACCCACCTGCAGCGTGCCCAGCCGACGACGCTGGGGCACCACCTGCTGGCCTACGTGGCCATGCTCCAGCGTGATTTCGACCGCCTCCAGGACGCCCACGACCGCACCGACATCATGCCGCTCGGCTCGGGCGCGGCCACTGGCTCCAGCCTGCCCTTGCGCCGCGACCTGGTGGCCCAGGAGCTCGACTTCACCTCGATCTCCCAGAACAGCCTCGACGCGGTCAGCGACCGCGACTTCGCGGTCGAGCTGATGGCGGCGTGCGCGCTGGTGATGGTCCACCTCAGCCGGCTCGCCGAGGAGGTCGTGCTGTGGTCGACGTCGGAGTTCGGCTTCCTGGAGCTCAGCGACGACTACGCCACCGGCTCCAGCCTGATGCCGCAGAAGAAGAACCCCGACGTCCCCGAGCTGGTGCGCGGGCGCGCCGGCCGGGTCTTCGGCCACCTGACGGCGATGCTGACCACGCTGAAGGGGCTGCCGCTGGCCTACAACCGCGACCTCCAGGAGGACAAGGAGGCGCTCTTCGGCAGCGTCGACACCACCGGCGCCTGCCTCGACATCACGGCCCGGATGCTGGCCCGGGCGACCTTCCGCACCGACGCCATGGCCGCCGCCGGCGGCGACCCCGCGCTGCTGGCGACGGAGGTCGCGGAATACCTGGTCCGCCGCGGCGTGCCCTTCCGCGAGGCCCACGATGTCGTCGGCCGGGCGGTGCGCAGGGCCCAGCAGCGCAGGGTGCCGCTGTCGGAGCTGACCCTGGAGCAGTGGCAGTCGCTGCATGACGCCTTCGACGCCGAGGTGCTGGAGCTGTTCGACCCGGCCCGGGCGCTGGCCCGGCGGGAGGCCGCCGGCAGCCCCGGTCCGCGCCCGCTCAGGCGCGCCCTGGCCCGCGCGGCGGTGGCGATCAAGCGCAACCAGGAGTGGCTCAAGGCGAACCGGACCGCGCCGTAGACTGGTTCCCATGCTCCTGGCCATCGACATCGGCAACACCAACACGGTGCTCGGCGTGTTCCTCGGCGAGACGCTGGAGCACCAGTGGCGCATCAGCACCCGCGGGGACCAGACCGCCGACGAGGTCGCGGTGACCCTGCGCGGGCTGTTCCAGTCCTCCGGCGTGGACCCGGCGCGGGTCGCCGACGTCGCGGTGTCGAGCGTGGTGCCGCCGCTCAACGAGGCGGTGGTCGAGATGTGCCGGCGCTACCTGGGGATCGAGCCGCTGGTGGTCGGCCCCGGCGTCCGCACCGGGGTCCAGATCCGCTACGACAACCCCCGCGAGGTCGGCGCCGACCGGATCGTCAACGGCCTCGCCGCGTTCCGCAAGTACGGTGGCCCGGCGGTGGTCATCGACTTCGGCACCGCGACCACCTTCGACGCCATCGCGGTCAACGGCGACTACCTCGGCGGCGCCATCTGCCCCGGCATCCGCATCTCCATGGACGCCCTCTTCGCGCGCGCGGCCAAGCTGCCCCGGGTCGAGATGAAGCAGCCCCAGGACGGCGCGGTGATCGGCAAGAACACCGTGGACTCGATGCAGGCCGGCTTCCTCTACGGTTTCGTGGGGCAGATCGAGGGCATCGTGCAGCGCATGCGCGCCGAGCTCGGCGAGGGCTGCAAGGTGATCGCCACCGGGGGCCTGGCGACGCTGATCGCGGCCCACGCGTCGTGTATCGAGGTGGTCGACGACCGCCTCACGCTCGACGGCCTGCGCCTGCTCCACGAGCTCAACCGGGGGGATTGATGATCCGCATCGGCCGGGTCGAGATCGCCAACCCGGTGGTGGTGGCGCCCATGTCGGGGATCACCGACCGTCCCTTCCGCCGCCTGGCCCAGGAGCTCGGCGCCGAGCTGTCGTGCACCGAGATGGCCAGCGCGGTCGCGCTGGTGCGCCAGGGCCGGCAGACCTGCGAGCTGACCCGGGTCTGGCCCGACGAGCACCCGATCTCGGTCCAGCTGATGGGCCGCGAGCCGGCGATCATGGCCGAGGCCGCCCGGATCGCCGTCGCCGACGGCGCCGACATCGTCGACATCAACATGGGCTGCCCGGTCGACAAGGTGGCCAAGAAGGTCTGCGCCGGCGCCGGCCTGGCGCGCGACCTACCGGTCGCGGTGGCCTGCGCCGACGCCATGGTCAGGGCCGTCCATCCGGTCCCGGTCACGGTCAAGATGCGCCTCGGCTGGGACGACGGCACGCGCAACTGCGTCGAGCTGGCGCGGGCCCTGGAGGACGTCGGGGTGGCGGCGGTCGCGGTCCACGGCCGCACCCGGGTCCAGGGCTATGGTGGCCTGGCCGACTGGGACCACATCACCAAGGTGGTGGAGGCGGTGTCCATCCCGGTCTTCGGCAGCGGCGACATCCGCAGCGCCGCCGACGCCGCGCGCCGCATGGAGACCGGCTGCGCCGGCGTCCTGCTGGCCCGGGGGATGATGGGCAACCCCTGGCTGATCCACCAGTGCAGCGCGCTCCTGACCACCGGCGAGCACGTCCCCGACCAGGGTTGGGAGGACCACATCGCGCTCTGCCGCCGCCTGGTCGACCACGTCGTCGAGCATTACGGGGAGCGGCTCGGGGTGCGGCTGGCGCGCAAGTTCGTCTCCTGGGCGGTCCGCGGCTGCCCCGGCGCGGCGCGGCTGCGGGACGGCGTCCAGCACCTCGACACCCGCGCCGACCTCGATCGCTACTGGGCCGAGCTTCTGGCCCTCGACCCGGCCGGCGCCGAGCCGCTGGCCGCGGCGGTCTGATCACCGGCGTCAGAGCTTTGACACCCCAGAGGCCTGTGGGTATAATCCTCCGACCCTGAGGGGAATCGCGAGCCCGACCCGGAAGAAACTGGGGTCCGGCGCTGTTCGTCTTGGTGATATGGACATGCTGCAGGACAAGCCCGTTCCGATTACGCGAGAGGGCCTCGACAAGCTACAGGCGGAGCTGGATCAGCTGCGCAACGTGAGCCGCGCCGAGGTTGCCGATCGAATCCGCACCGCCAAGGAGTTCGGCGACCTCTCCGAGAACGCGGAATACGACGACGCCAAGAACGCCCAGGGCTGGGTCGAGGGCCGCATCCTGACGCTGGAGAAGATGGTCCGCAACGCCGAGATCATCGAGGAATCCCACTCGGGGGCCGTCGCGCTGGGGTCCAAGGTCAAGGTCAAGGACGAGTTCGGCGAGGAGAGCTTCACCATCGTCGGCCCGGTCGAGGCCGACCCCTCCAAGGGCCTGATCTCGCTCGAGAGCCCGGTCGGCAAGGCGCTGATCGGCCACAAGAAGGGCGACAAGGTGCAGGTGACCACCCCCGGTGGCACCAGCACCATGACCGTCCTGACGGTCGACTAGTGCGGCGGCGGCCTCTCGCCGTCGCCCACCGCTAGCGTGTCGGAGACCGGCCAGCCGGCCGGCGGCGCCGCCGAGCTGCGGGCGCAGCGCGTGGCCAAGGCCGAGAGGCTGCGGGCACGGGGCGTCGAGCCCTACGCCAGGCACTTCGATCGCACCCACAGCGTGGCGGAGGCGCTGGCGGATTTCGCGGCGATCGACGGTGGCGGTGACGGCACCGGCACAGGGCCGGCCGCGCCAGCATCGCCCGCAAACCCCCGCAGCGCGGCGGTGCGTCTGGCGGGTCGCGTGATGCGCCACCGCGACCAGGGCAGGGCCGGCTTCGCCGACCTCCAGGACGCCACCGGGCAGATCCAGCTCTACCTTCACGCCGACGCCGCCGGCGACGACGGCATGGAGCTGTTCCGCGACCTCGACCTGGGCGACGTGGTCGGCGTCGAAGGACCCGTGTTCCGCACCCGCCGTGGCCAGGTCAGCATCGACGTGACCCGCCTGACGCTGCTGACCAAGGCCCTCCGCCCGCTGCCGGACAAGTGGCACGGGCTGCGCGACGCCGAGCTGCGTCATCGCCAGCGCCACCTCGACCTGATCGCCAACCCCGAGACCGCCGCGGTGCTGCGGCTGCGGGGCGCGCTGATCACCCACGTGCGCGCCTTTCTCGACGGCCGCGGCTTCCTGGAGGTGGAGACCCCGGTGCTGCACCGCCTCGCCGGCGGCGCGGCGGCCAAGCCGTTCACCACCCACCACAACACCCTGGACCTCGACCTCAACCTGCGCATCGCCGAGGAGCTGCATCTCAAGCGCCTGATCGTCGGCGGGCTGGAGCGGGTCTACGAGATCGGCCGGGTCTTCCGCAACGAGGGCATCTCGACGCGGCACAACCCGGAGTTCACGCTGCTGGAGTTGTACCAGGCGTACACCGACATCGCGGGGATGATGGAGCTGACCGAGGCGCTGGTGGTCTCGGCGGCGGCGGTGTTGGTGGAAGCGCGGCGGGCGCTGGCGGTGATGGCGGGCGATCGACGCGGGGGCTCCACCGAGCCCGCGCGGGGCCCGGCCCAGGATAATGCACCGGAGCCCGACGATGCCGAGCCGGCCACCGCCGGCCAGAGCGAATCGCGGCTGAGCTACCAGGGCGAGATCGTCGACCTCGCCGGTCCCTGGCGGCGCCGCGACATGCTGGACCTGATCCGCGACGCCCAGCCCGGTCTCGACGTCGAGGACGCCGCCGCGCTGCGCCGGGCGGCCATCGCGCTCGACGCGGTGCCGCGCGAGGGATTGGGCTGGGGCGAGTGGGTCTACGAGATCTTCGAGCGCGCCGTCGAGCCCAACCTGCGCCAGCCGACGTTCGTCACCGGGTTCCCGATCGACGTCTCGCCGCTGGCCCGGCGCCGCGACGACGACCCGCGCCTGACCGAGCGCTTCGAGCTGTTCATCGCCGGCCAGGAGGTGGCCAACGCCTTCTCCGAGCTGAGCGATCCGATCGACCAGCGCGCGCGCTTCGAGCAGCAGGCGAAGGCCCGCCTCGCCGGCGACGACGAGACTCACCCCATGGACGAGGACTTCCTGCTCGCGCTGGAGTCCGGGATGCCGCCGACCGGCGGGCTCGGTGTGGGCATCGACCGCCTCGTCATGCTGCTGGCGGATCGTGCCAACATCCGCGAGGTGATCGCCTTCCCGCTCCTCCGCGACGCGACCTGATGCTGGCGCTGAGCTTCATCCGCGAGAACGCCGACCTGGTGCGGCGGCACGCGCGCGACAAGAACATCGACGCGGAGATCGTCGACCGCGTCGTCGACCTCGACGTCCGGCACCGCGCACTGCTGCAGGAAACGGAGAGCCGGCGCGCCGAGCAGAACGCGCTGAGCAAGCGCGTCGGCCCCGCGATCGGAAAGGCCAGGGCGGAGGGGCGGCCTCTCGACACCATCCCCGAGGTCGCCGACCTGGAACGCCTCAAGTCTGAGCTCAGGGACTACGAGGAACGCGTCGGCGCGGTCGAGCGCGAGCTGGACCAGGCGCTCCTCAACGTCCCCAACATCCACGCGCCGGAGGTGCCGGTCGCGCCGGACGAGAGCGGCAACGTCACGGCGCGCACCTGGGGCGAGCCGCCGAGCTTCGACTTCCCGCCGAAGCCCCACTACGAGATCGGCGAGGCGCTGGGGATCATGGACTTCGAGCGCGCCACCAAGGTCGCCGGCTCGCGCTTCGCCTTTCTGGTCGGCGCCGGCGCCAGGCTGGAGCGCGCCCTGGCACAGTTCATGCTCGACACCCACACGCGGAAGCACGGCTACGTCGAGGTGCAGCCGCCCTTCCTGGTCAACCGCGCCGCGATGTACGGCACCGCCAACCTGCCCAAGTTCGGCGACGACGCGTTCCTGGTCGAGAAGCAGGACATGTTCCTGATCCCCACCGCCGAGGTTCCGGTCACCAACATGTACCGCGAGGAGATCCTCGACGCCGAGCGGCTGCCGATCCGCCACGTAGCCTTCTCGCCGTGC
Organism: Candidatus Dormiibacterota bacterium; assembly: GCA_035938695.1. Taxonomy (GTDB): domain Bacteria; phylum Chloroflexota; class Dormibacteria; order DASZGP01; family DASZGP01; genus DASZGP01. The sequence goes on from DASZGP010000184.1 coordinate 8,616, forward strand.
TTCCGCTCCGAGGCCGGCGCCGCCGGCCGGGACACCCGCGGCTACATCCGGCTGCACCAGTTCAACAAGGTCGAGATGGTCAAGTTCACCACCCCCGAGACGTCGCTGGACGAGCTCGACGCGCTGACCGCCGACGCCGAGGCGATCCTCCAGGCGCTCGGCCTGCACTACCGCGTCCTGCTGATGTGCAGCGGCGACATGGGGTTCGCGCAGTACAAGAAGTACGACCTCGAAGCCTGGGCGCCGGGGTTGGGCAAGTACCTCGAGGTTTCGTCCTGCTCCAACTTCCAGGACTTCCAGGCGCGCCGGGCCAACATCCGCTTCCGTCCCGAGGCGGGCGCCAAGCCGCGCTTCGCGCACACCCTCAACGGCTCCGGCCTGGCGCTGGTGCGGACGGTGTCGGCGATCCTGGAGACGTACCAGCAAGCCGACGGCAGCGTGGTCGTGCCGGAGGTGCTGCGCGGCTACCTCGGTGGCGAGGAGCGCATCACGGCGTAGCCCCGCTGCGCGGTCGCGCGCCGTGGCCACCGCGCGTCGCGGCTACCGCGCGCCGCGGCCACCGCGCGCCGCGGCCAACCGCGCGCGACGGACCCTGCATGCGATGGCCTCTGCCTGCGACGGCCCTCCATGCGATGGCCTCTGCGCGCGACGGCCCTGCATGCGACGGCCTCTGCGTGAGACGGCCCTGCATGCGATGGCCTCTGCGTGCGACGGCCCTGCGTGAGACGGCCCTGCATGCGATGGCCTCTGCGTGCTGCGGCCTCTGCGTGCTTCGGCCTCCTGCCGGACGTGGGCTCAGCCCGTGGTGACCTGCCCCATCGCCGCGCGCGCCACCGCGAGCAGGTCGTCCAGGCTCCGGTGCGCGAGCGCGCGAACCACCGCCACGTCGTACGCGCCGTACGCCCTCAGCAGGTCGGTCAGCCGCGCCGGGTCGACCGCCGTCGCGCCGACATCCTTGGCCTCGACGCCCATCGCGGCGAAATGCCGGGCATAGTGCGGCGCCTGGGCATACCACTCCGACTCGCGCTCCAACCATTCCCCGGCGTCCTCGCCGATCGCCGCCCTGACATAGCCGTAAACCGGCACCGTCCCCTCGGGCCGGCCGCCCGCGCGCTCGCCGGCGCGAACCCGCTCCCGGGCCCAGGCCGCGCGCTCCGGCGTCATCCAGTTGAGCAGCGCCGCATCGCCGATCTCCCCGGCCAGCTCGCACATCCGCGGCCCCATCGCCGCCACCACCAGCCGCACCCCGGGCAGCAGCGGACGCAGCGCCCCGATCCCCTCGCGCACCGCCGCCACCGGATGCTCGCTGAACCCGGCCCCGAGGCCCAGCAGCAGCCGCTCGCGGGGCAGCCCGAGTTCTTCCACCCGCGCCGCGATCGCCTCCGGCCGGTGCCGGTCCAGCGCCAGGACCCCCAGGCCGAGGTAAAGCGCCCGGCTCGTACCCGCCCAGCCGGCGAGCATCGCCAGGCCCTCGCCCATCGGGTTGTCGTTGGCCCACACGGAGTCGAAGCCGAGGCGCTCCAGCTCCCCGGCCAGCGGCGCCAGTGCCTCGACGTCTGGCCCTCCGGCGATTCCGAACCCCAGTCTCATCTCTCCGCCGAGGTTAGCCGATCCGCCTCCGGCTCACAGGCACCATCGATTGTGGCGCTGGGGTGAAACGTGATATTAGTAGGCGCAGATTCCAATTCGCCCAGCCCGCCTGGCGGGACGGAGCTGGCGCAAGGAGAGTGAGAGGATGCCCGCCACCGCCACCGCCGAGCTGCTCCCGGTGCCCCCGGCCCAAATGACCGCGGTCGCCCGCTGCCCGGCCTGCGACTCCTTCGGCCGCCCCATCGGCGTCGCCGATTCCGACCTCTGGTTCGGCTGCACCCGCTGCGGCGCCCGCTTCGCCGCCCATGCGGCGCCCGCCCTCTAGCCCGCCGCGCCCTCTGCTAGCCTCCCCGCTACACGGAGGGATGGCCGAGCGGTCTAAGGCGACGGTCTTGAAAACCGTTGTGGCGCAAGCCACCGTGGGTTCGAATCCCACTCCCTCCGTTCACCCCGGAGCTGACAGTAGACGGGAAGGCCAGAACAGGGTATTCTGAATTCAGAGGCCGGTCCGAAAGGGCCGGTTTCTGACGTTAACCGGGCACTTGTAAAGGAATCGCCGGAAGCGTCGAGAGGAGATTAAGATGCCCGGCAAATACGCAAAACCGTTGGGGACTTTTCCGAAAACCGTTGTCACTCGCGGGGCGGCTCCGGAATCGCCCAACGGCCGCCCGAAGGTACTTCCCGCGGTCACCAAAGTCGCCCTGGCTCCGCGCCCGGTGACCGAGCTGATGGTCGTGGGCCGGCGAGGTCCAGGCCAGCCAGGCTCAGCGCGAGCGCGAGGAACGACGGCTGGGAGAGGTAGGGGCGCAGACGTCATCTCGGCAGCCGCCATCCCGCCGCAAGACCGCCACCGGCCGCCACCCCGTGCAGGTAGCTCTACCGTTCGTCCCCCCTCGCCGCCAAGCAACGTGTACGCGTTCGTGGAGTAGTTCAGTCCTAAACTAAAGCGGCTGAACGCGGCGCCCTTCCTCGATGGCTTCGAGGTAGGCGGGCACTGGCCGGTGCCCGAGGAGCCCTCCCTTCGCGGATCAAGCTTCCGGAGAGCTCCAACGCCGCGTTCAGCCGCTTTAGCCCTAATCCCCACCTCCTGCGCCGGCTGTAGCCCTGGGAATGTTGGTGCCGCTCGTTGCCACCGCGCGGCTCACGGCCGCGACACCTCGGATGGAGGCTCCTTGAGGTCGATGGTCAGGATGCCGTCTCCGTTGATTCGTGCCGGCCATCGACGAGCGATGTCGGTTGGTATCCCGTAATGCTTGGTGAAGGCAGTGCCAGGCACCATGTGCGTAGTGTGCTTGGCGTTGTCCCGGACGGCGTTCACATGCGGATCATCGGGATCGGACGCGCGGAATCCCACGACTCGATTCGCTTTGTCGAACAGGAGTTGGACCGCTTGGGGCTCACCGAGTGCAACGTAGGCCGCATGGTTGAACGCAAATATGCCCTTCTTTTGGATCGTGACAAACGGCTTCTCAGCGGCGCGGGTGGCGCTGCGATTAAAGACCTCGAACGGCATAAGCCGAGTTTAGCGCGGCGAGGAACCGACACGCAACCGCCTAGGCCGCACGCTGGACCGGGCCGGGGT
>DASZGP010000185.1:0-3338 GCA_035938695.1 Candidatus Dormiibacterota bacterium
CCCAGGACATCGGCGGCATCAGCCTCAACCATTTCCTGGTGGTCTCCGCGGGCCTCTTCACGATCGGCGTCTACGGCCTGCTCTCCAAGCGCAACGCGGTCAGCCTGCTGATGAGCGTGGAGCTGATGTTCAACGCCGCCAACGTCGCCCTGGCGGCCTTCGCGCGCTTCGGTTACGGCGCCGCCCAGCCGCTCGCGGGGCAGGCCTTCGTGCTCTTCATCATCTCCATCGCCGCCGCCGAGGTGGCGGTGGCGATCGCCATCCTGCTGCTGGTTTACCGCCTCCGCGGCACCATCTGGGTCGACGAGATCGACCTCCTGCGGTGGTAGGCGCAGCCGTCCCGCGCGCGGTGCGGGCGTCCGGCGCCCGCGTGGGTTCGGCCGCATGACCGCGATCTACTCGCAGCTGGGGCTGCTCTGGCTGATCCCCCTGCTGCCGCTGCTGGCGTTCTCCCTGATCCTCGGCATCTTCTACGACAACAAGCGCACCTCGGCCTGGATCGGGATCGTCGGCACCGGCCTGGCCTGGGTCATCTCGCTGGCCCTGATGCTGGCCGAGATGAGCCACGGCGAGTACCACCAGCTGACCCATCCGTTCCTCTCCATCGGCGCCTTCAACGTCCAGCTCGGGGTGGTCGCCGACCCGCTCGCCGGGATGATGGTGGTGGTCGTCACCTCGGTCAGCGCGCTGGTCCAGATCTACTCGCTGGAGTACATGCGCGGGGAGGAGGGCTTCGTCCGCTTCTACGCCTTCATCTCGCTCTTCACCTTCTCGATGCTGACCCTGGTGCTGTCGACCAACTTCTTCCAGACCTACGTCGGCTGGGAGCTGGTGGGGGTCTGCTCGTACCTCCTGATCGGGCACTACTACAAGCGCCCGGCCGCGGCCGCCGCGGCCAAGAAGGCGTTCATCGTCACCCGCTTCGGCGACTTCCCGTTCCTGGTCGGCGTCGGCTACATCTGGTTCCGCTTCGGCGACTTCGACTTCCACAACCTGGCCCACCTCTGGGGCGCCGGCAAGGTCGGCACCTTCGGCCTCTTCGTGATGGCCATGCTGGTGTTCAGCGGCGCGGTCGGGAAGTCGGCCCAGTTCCCGCTCCACGTCTGGCTGCCCGACGCCATGGAGGGCCCGACCCCGATCTCGGCGTTGATCCACGCCGCCACCATGGTCGCCGCCGGCGTGTACCTGGTGGCGCGGGCCTACGACCTCTTCGCCGCCAGCCCCTCGGCGCTGGTCGTGATCGCCACCATCGGCGCGGTGACCAGCCTGATGGCGGCGATCTGGGCGGTGGCCCAGGACGACATCAAACGGGTGATCGCCTACTCCACCCTCAGCCACCTGGGCCTGATGATGTTCGGCCTGGGCGTCGGCGCCTACAGCGCGGCGGTCTTCCACCTCTTCGTCCACGCCTGGTTCAAGGCCGCGCTCTTCCTCTGCGCCGGCTCGGTGATCCACGCCGTCCACTCCCAGGACATCTGGGACATGGGCGGGCTGCGCAAGAAGATGCCGGTGACCTTCTGGACCTTCCTGATCGCCTCGCTGGCGGCCGCCGGGATCCCGCCGCTGGCCGGCTTCTGGTCCAAGGACGGGATCATCGGCGGGATCTTCAACTACGGCAATCCCTTCTTCATCCTGGTCGCGGTGCTGATCACCTTCTTCTCCTCGCTGTACACCTTCCGCCTGCTGTTCGTGGTCTTCACCGGCGACATGGCCAAGCGCCGGGCCTTCGACCCCAAGCGGGTGCACGAGTCGAAGACCGCGATGACCCTGCCGCTGGTGATCCTGGCGGTGCCGGCGGCGCTGGTCGGCTTCGCCAACCTGCCGGGCGCGGGCCGGAGCTTCAGCACCTTCGTCTACTACGGCGCGGCGGAGGCCGAGAAGGCCAACGGGGTGGCGCTGCTGATCTCCATCGCCCTGGCCCTGAGCGGGCTGCTGGTGGCCGCGCTGTTCTACTACGCGCCGCTGCGGCGCTACTCGGCGGCGTCCTTCAACGCGCGCTTCGCGCCGGTCTACGACTGGGCCCACAACAAGGGCTACTTCGACGAGATCTACCAGGCGATGCTCATCGACGGCCTGGTGCTGCGCGCCGGTCAGGCGGTGCAGTGGGCCGACAGCAACATCGTCGACGGCTTCGTTGACGGCCTCGCCGAGGGCTACGCCTGGGTCGGCGGGCTGGCCCGCAAGCTCCAGGGCGGGCGGGTCCAGGGCTACGCCGTGGGGCTCTTCGCCGGCATCATCGTGCTGACCGCGCTGATGCTGATCTTCGGCTCCGGCGGCAGCTTCGCCGCGGTGGCCCGGCCGTGATCGACGCCGCCGTGAGCGCGGTGCCCGCGGCGCTGCACGCGCTTCCCGGGCTGCTCCAGAGCATCCTGGCCCAGACCGCGGCCGGCGGCACCACCGGGAGCACCGGGCTTACCACCCCCACCAGCGAGGGGCCCTCGGTGCTGGTCAGCTCGATCGTCTGGCTGCCGCTGCTGGGGGCGCTGATCATCCTCCTCCTGCCCAACCGCACCGACGACGACCAGGGCCGGATCAAGAGCGTCGCCGCGCTGATCACCGGCTTCGACCTGATCCTGGCGATCTTCGCCTTCTGGACCTCCTACAACGCGATCAACGACTTCACCTGGTCGACCGGCTACCGCTTCGAGGAGCAGGTCAGCTGGCTCAGCTTCGGGGCCAGCTACCACGTCGGCCTCGACGGCATCAGCCTGCCCATGGCGCTGCTCTCGGCGCTGCTCTTCTTCGTCGCGGTGCTGGCGTCCTGGAACGTCAAGAAGCGGGTCAAGGAGTACTTCTTCCTGATGCTGGTGATGCAGGTCGGGGTCACCGGGGTCTTCGCCGCCGCCGACTACCTGCTCTTCTTCGTCTTCTGGGAGATCGAGCTGATCCCCATGTTCCTGCTGATCCTGATCTGGGGTGGGGCGCGGCGGGTCTACGCGGCCTGGAAGTTCCTGCTCTTCACCATCACCTCCTCGGCCTTCCTGCTGCTGGCGATCCTGATCATGTACTTCCGCAGCGGGCTGGGCACCTTCGACATGGCCAAGATGACCGGCGCCACCTTCCCCCCGCAGCTGGCGGCGGTGCTCTTCCTGCTCTTTTTCATCTGCTTCGCGATCAAGCTGCCGGCCTGGCCGCTGCACACCTGGCTGCCCGACGCCCACGTTGAGGCGCCCACCGCGATGTCGGTGCTGCTGGCCGGGATCCTGCTCAAGATGGGCGGCTACGGGATCATCAGGGTCTGCGTCAACCAGTTTCCCCAGGCGGCCAAGCAGTACCAGCTGGCGGTGCTGGCGATCGGCGTCGTCGGCGTGCTCTGGGGCGGCCTGGCGGCGCTGCGC
>DASZGP010000186.1:0-5799 GCA_035938695.1 Candidatus Dormiibacterota bacterium
CCACAGGCTGCGCTGCTGGCCCGTGCCGCCGGGCCCGCTGACGAAGACCTTGTTGTTGACCGGGTTGATCCCCACGTCGGGCTCGCCGTACGTGTGGATGGGGTCGACCACCGACGGCACCTCGAACTGGATGCCGCTCTGGGCCAGCGCCGGCGGCGCCTGGGCCAGGGTCGCCAGGGCGACCAGGGTCGCCGGCACCGGGGTCAGCAACCGGAGGACGGTCTGCCTTTTGTTCACCTCAACTCCTTCCTACATCCCGGCCCGCCGCGCCCGGGGGCGGCCGCCGTGGTCCCGGACGCCCCTCCCCGAGCGCCCGAGCCGATACCCGATCAGGATTCAGGATAAGCCAATCCCCGGCCGGGGCTCCCATCCTGTCACACGGCCGCGGGCCTCAGGCGGAGCAGAGGTAGAGGGCCTCCCCCGGCGGCAGGGCCGGCACCAGCCCACCCAGCGCCGGGGCACCCGGCCGCTGCGCCGGGCAGCTGCCCCGGACGTCCAGCTCGATGCTGCGCGCGAATCGCGATTCCGCGCCCGAGGCGGAGAGCAGGAAGAACCGGACCTGGCGTCGACGGAGGATGTCGCTCAGAGGCTCGTTCGCCAGCACCGGGTCGGCGCCGGCAAAGCCTCCCATCGCCATGACCGGCGCGCCCGAGAGGATGATCAGCGGGGCGGCCGTGCGGGCGGTGGCGGTCGCCGCGACGAATCGCCACCCGTCCTGGTGCGCCACCAGGAACGCCGCCAGACCAAGCCGGGTGGGATCGGCTTGGGCGGCGCCTGTCGGAGCGCTCGACCGTGGCCCGGCGTAGGGGGTGAGACCGTCGCTCGACGCCGCCAACGTGCTCCCGACCCAGGCCGCGGGCGGGAGGGCCAGCAGCAGGGCCGTGGCGGACGCCGCGATTGCCGGCATCGCCCTCGCCAGGGGCCGGGCGCGACGGCTCCACCCGGTCGCCATCGCAAGCAGCGGCGCCAGCCCCAGCCCGGGCAGCAGCCAGAGGAAGCCGGAGGGTGCCGAGGTCAGGATCCAGGCTTCCCAGGCGGCGGTGACGGCCACCACCATGGGGAGGCGCCAGACTCCGGCCCCGCCCCTGGACAGCCTGGTCCACAGCGCTCCCGCCGCCACTCCGGCCCAGGCGGCGAGAGGGGGCGCCAGCTCGGCCAGGTAGTAGGCGTGGAAGGTGCCGCCCTCGAGACTGAAGACCGCATATCCGGTCAGGCCCCATCCCCCCAGGATCAGCGCCAGCGTCCGCTGCTCGGCGTCCCAGCGGCGCCGGGACCGGACCAGCCAGGCGGCACCGGCCAGCGCCGGCGGCAGCAGCCAGCCCGCCTGGGCGGCCAGCTCGGGGCTCACCAACCGCAGCGGTCCGGGCCCGCCGTCGGGGCCGGTCGTCGGCTGGGTGATGGAGCCCTCGCCGGGAGCCCGCGTGGCCCCGAACCAGCCCAGCCGGGCCAGGCCGTCGTAGTGGGTGACGAGGTCGGCCTCGCGGTTGGTCGCGCTGCCTCCGACGAAGGGTCGCTGAGCGGCGGGAGTGTGATCCACGACGGCGACCCAGGAGACCGAAACCGCCGCCAGCGCGAGCGCCCCGACGATCAGCTGCCGCGCCGCCAGGGATTTTTCGCGCTGCGCCGCGAACGCGAGAGTCAGAGCCGGCAGAACCAGCAGCCCGGCCCAGAACTTGGTGTTGAACGCCAGGCCGAGCAGGATCGCGGTGGCCAGGGTCCAGCGCCAGCGCCCCGTCGTGATCGCTCGGATCGCGGTGCCGACGGCGCCGAGCAGGAGCAGCGTGAGGATGCTCTCGAAGACGGTGTCGCGCTCCACCGCAACGCTGATCGGGGTCAGGATCAGGGCCAGTGCGGCAACCGTCCCCGCCACCTGTCCCAACCGCCTGCAGATCAAGCTCCACAACAGGACGGGCGCCAGGGTCCCGGCGATGACGTCGGGGAGGGCGACGCTCCAGGGTGCGTAACCCAGCAGCCGGGCGCTGAGCGCCTGCAGCCAGAGCCCGAACGGGGGCTTGTCGACCGAGAGGAAGCCTCCGGGATCGAACGAAGCGAAGAAGAAGTGCCGCCAGTCCGTCGACATGCTCCGGGTGGCGGCGGCGTAATACGGATTGCCGGGGCCCAGCGATCCGAGGTGCCAGGTGGCGACGAAGCCCCCGATCACCAGGATGCCCAGGGGAAGTGACGCGCGACGCATGGCCCGGCCGAGGGCCGGCCGGGTTCAGGCCCCGCCGTCATCCCAGGACCACAGGCGAGGGGGAGCGGCCTGGTGGCCGCTCCCCCGAGATCCCGCCGCTCTGTGAGGCTGCTCGCGCCGGGTTACCGATCGAAGGCGCTCACAGGGGGACGTCCGGCCCATGAGCCCACCGTCGTGGCCCGACCGGCGTCGCCGCGCCCGAGGCGCCGGCATCGGCGCGGCCCGGGGATCTCGCCACCAGCGGACCGGGGCAGAGCACCGACGGCAGCGGGGGGCAATTCAGGTGGTGTGGATCGGTCGAGTACAGCGACATCTCCAGGGAGAAGGCGTCGTTGAGTGGGCCGGCGGTGTCGGGGATGTCCACCGATGGCGCCGGGTCGTTGTAGCCGACATTGACATCCGCCGCCGGGACGTCCGGTGGTCCGTCGAACGAGACCAGGCCGCCGACCAGGGTCGGAGTGAGCAGAGCCAGCCTGGTGCTGTCGACGCTGGCCGCGCTGGTGCCGGTGCTCACCGCGTCCGCGGACACCAGCATCGTTCCCCTCAGGTTGCCGACGCCGGTGGCATCGCCGCCCGCCACATCCACGGTCCAGATGTCCATGGGGTTGGTCCGCCGGTACGAGACCCCGCTGGCGGGAGCGGTGAAGTTCGTCAGCCCGCGGTGGAGCTCCGCCGACACCGCGTTCAGCGACGCCCCGCGCGGCGCCAGGCGTCCCGCCATCGCGAGCGCGACACGGGCCACCTGGTCCTGGTTCAGCTGCACCGAGGCCGAGCCCGAACCCGGCTGCTGCTTCCACGAGTTGCAGGCGTAGGTGGTCGAGTGATAGGAGCATTCGTGGATGTACCCGGACCACTGCCGGCCTCCGGAGGTGTGGCCCCATGCGCTCACGTCGGCCTGCGGCGCGCAGTAGCGGTCGCTGCTCTGGTAGCCCCCGTCGCTGTTGTAGCCCGTGCTCTTCTCACCATATTCGTCGAACGGGACGTAGTAGCTGTTGTCGGAGGTGTTGGCCCTGGCGTCGTGTGACGGGCTGGCCTTGGAAGAGTCGAACTTCGGCGTTCCGCACACCCAGGTCCGGGCATGGGTGTTCATCTGCGGTTGGCGCATGGTGGAATCCTGGCCGAGGTTGAAGTCGAAGTAGTCGGCCGTCTCCTGGGTATGGACCCCCCGGCAGTCGAAGTGAGCCGTCCACCAGATGTGGATCGTACCGCCGGGATAGTTGCCGAAGAGATCGTTGTCTTCCATCGTGCTCGGGAAGTCGTGGCAGTCCGCCAGTGCCACCTGGCTGGCGGCGCCCAGAGACACGCCGGAGAGCGCCAGGGACATGGTCATGGCCCCGATCGCCAGGCGGGCCAGCCGCGGTCCAGGTCGAGCTTGTCGGTCCACGCCGGCTCGTCGGAGCGGCGCCATCAGCCTGCTGATCACCCTGATCCTCCTTCTGGGCTTCCACTCGGCGCCACGGAGATGGCGTGACCGAGAGCCCCTTGCCAAACCACCAGCGAGGAGGCGGCGATTTCTTACAGCGCGGCTCTGAGCCCTTTTCGCGCGGCGGTGATACGCTCGAAAAAGTCGGCGCGGGGCCGGCAAGGGATGGGTTGGAAGGTGATCGGATCCGAGGGTGTCGAGCGCGACGGCCTGTCCGGGGTGGCCCGGATGGAGGTCCTCTACCGCCTCGAGCACGAGCGTGTGATGCGGCTGTGCCGGGCAGTCCTGGGGAATCAGGACGATGCCGAGGAGGCCACCCAGGAAGCGTTCCTGAGAGTGGCTCCCAGGCTGGCTTCGCTGCAGGGCGAGCCGGCGGCCTACCTCAGCGTGGTGGCCCGGCGGGTCTGTTGGGAGATGCGCAAGAAGTCCTCCCGGACCGTGTCGATCGACGCGATGGGGGAATTCGGGACCGAGGGACCGGAGAGCGGGGTGGTGGCGCGACAGCAGCTGGACGCCGCCTGGAAGCAGCTCTCCGCCACCGATCGCCGGCTGATCTTCGGGACCTACGCGGGCTTCAGCCAGGCGGAGATCTCGGCCCGGACCGGCATCTCCGCCGGCGCCATCGCGGTCGGCCTGCATCGCGCCCGGCGGCGCGCCCGGATCCTGGCCGACCGCCTGACCGCCTGGGTGCCCCCGCTGCAGGGGCTGGGCGCGCGCCTGCGCTTCAGACGCACCGTGCGGCGCGGCGATGACCAGCGGTATGTCGCCCCGGTCCAGATCCTCGCCATCCGGGTGTTCGCCGGCGTGGCGGTCGGGCTCGTGCTGGTCACCTCCGGCGCTCCGCGGCGTCCCGCCGGCCATCCGGCCGCCGGGCTGCCGGTGTCGCCCCCGCCCGCGGGAATGGTCGCGGTGGCCGGCGTCACCGGCGCGAGGGCCTCGCAGCCGCCGCCGCGGGTCGCCGGCGGGTGGTCCCCGCCTCGAAGCCGGCCGCTGGTGCCGACGATCCCTGGGCTGCTCGATCCCGGGCAGAACTCCCAGCCCGAGGACGCCGCGGTCATCCGGCTGGCGGTGTCACCCAACTACTCGCGGGACCGCACCGTGTTCGCCTCCGCGCTGCTGGTGGACGGCTGCTCCCTGATCTCCTGTCCGGTGCTCTACGCCAGCCACGACGGCGGAACCACCTGGAAGGCACTGGCCGGCAGCCCTCCCGGCAGCCAATTCCCCGGCGGTACGGTCCTGCTGCCCCCGAGCTACCCCACCGACTCGACGATTTTCGCGATGGGTCCGACCGCGCTCTACCAGAGCACGGACGGCGGCTCGACGTTTCAGCCCGCGCTGGTGGTCAACGGGGTCGCGGTGGTGGACCCGGTTTCCAAGCCCGGCGCCGCCCAGCTGCTGGCCGGGGGGCAGGCGCTGATGCGCTATCAGTTCGACAAGCGTGCGGCCACGCCGGAGCCGCTGATCTTCCAGTCCGTGAACGGCCCGGTCCAGATGTTGTACGCCCCCGGGGCCGAACAGCTGATCACCTCGACCGAGATGCCCGACCAGGCCAACCCCAGGGCCTACGACGGCCTGATCTCGGCCTGTCCGTCGATGGGCCAGTGCCGCGAGCTCCTGCGGGTCGCGCTGGCCGGAGCGATGTTCGCCACGGTGGCCCCGGGGGTTGGCGGCCAGCCCGGCTCCGTCCTGGCGTACTCGGGAGACGGGCTCTGGGTCGCCGACTCGACCACGCTCGTCTTCCGGCGCCTGGCGCTCCCCCTGGCCGGCTACCTCAGCGCGGTGGCCGCCGAGGCCGGCGGCCGCGTCGTCACGGTTTCCATGGTCACCGACGGCGACAGCCTGAACCCGATCATCGCGCGCTCGAACGACGGCGGCGGGTCATGGACCTGGAGCAGGCCTCCGGAGCTGAGAGGCGTCGGCCCCATCGTGCCCATGACCTACCTCCCCGACGGGCGCCTGCTGGGCGCGGTGACGGTGGATTGGAAGACCGGCGACCGATTCGGCATGGCCTGCTCCCGCGACGGGGGGGCCTCCTGGACCAAGCGCTGCTGACCCTAGTAGGGGAATCCCGCGTTCGCGATGTAGGTGAACACGCCCGGCCCCAGCGGCGCGGCTTGTAACGAGCTCCCGAGGTTCGGGCCGCAGGTCGAATCGAAGTAGCTGGGCAGCTCGAAGACGCCAT
>DASZGP010000187.1:0-2487 GCA_035938695.1 Candidatus Dormiibacterota bacterium
CGGCGCCGGCGACGGCGACCTGGAGGCCCTGATCCGCGACGCGGTGGCCCACAAGTGGGCGGGGCACCGGATCAACGAGGCCGACTTCGTCCGCCCGGAGAAGTCGATGTCCCAGATCGGGGGCTGAGCGGCGGGTCACCGGCAGCCCCCCTTTCGGGGGGCTCGGATGGCCCGGTCGGGCCACTCCCGGGGGCCTCGCGGCTGAATTCGGGCTGAATTCGGCCGAACTCGCTTGCAATCCCCATAGGGCACCGCTACAATCTGGCCGTTGCCCGGGAGCCCGGGCGAGTTCGCGAAGGCTCCGCGGGGGGTCCCCCCGGCGGTCGGCGCAGACGTCCAGGCATCCTCGGGCGTCACCACAATAAGGATGGTGAACATGGCCGTCTCCGGTTACTGCCTCAAGTGCAAGAAGACCGTCGACATCAAGGACCCGCAGCAGATCACGATGAAGAACGGCAAGCCGGCCACCACCGGTACCTGCCCGACCTGCGGCACCAAGATCTACAAGATCGGCGCGGCCAAGTAGCCTCCGCCTCCAGCTCAGGGCCGGGATTCGTCCCGGCCCTTTCTTTTGGCGCTCAGGCGGCCGGGTAGCTGCCCAGGACGCGCAGGGTGAAGCTGTGGGCGCGGACGCCGGCGAGCGCGGCGGCCACGGCCGCGTCGGTCTCGTGGCCGGCCAGGTCGATCAGGAAGAAATACTTGCCGAGGCCGCCGCGGGTGGGGCGTGACTCCACCTTGGTGAGGTTGATCCGGCGGTCGGCGAACTCGGCCAGGATGGCCATCAGGCTGCCGGGGCGGTCCTCGGCGATGGAGCAGCAGATCGAGGTCTTGTCGCGGCCGGTGGGCGCCGCCGGGTCGTGGGCCAGGACCACGAAGCGGGTCACGTTGTCGTCGCCGTCCTGCACGTCGCGGGCGATGATCTCCATGCCGTAGAGCCTGGCGGCGCGCTCCGGACCCAGCGCGGCGATGTTGCTGGAGTGGACCAGGCTGCTGACCGCCGCCGAGTTGGACAGCGCCGGCAGCACCTGGACCTGGGGCAGGTGCTCCAGGACGAAGCGCCGGCACTGCGCCAGCGCCTGCGGGTGGGCGACCAGGCGCTCGACGTCCGACAGGGTGGTCCCCGGGCGGGCGACCAGGTGATGGCGCACCGGCAGGTTCAGCTCGGCCACGATGCGGGGGGCGGCCTCGTCGTGGATCAGCTGGTCGAGGGTGACGCTGACCGAGCCCTCGATGGAGTTCTCGATCGGCGCCACGGCGCGGTCGACCAGGCGGTGGGCGATGGCCGAGATCACCGCCGGGATGTCGCCGAAGGCGACGAGCTCGGCGGCGGCGCCGAAGTGGGCGCGGGCGGCGTCCTCGCTGAAGCTGCCCTCGGGTCCCAGGTACGCGACGCGGGTCATTCCCGAGATGGTAGCCTCCTCCGCGATGACGAACCTCCTGACCTCGATCGTCAGCGGTGGCGGCATCCTGGCGATCTTCGTCCTGATGGCGCTGGAGAGCGCCGGGATACCGATCTCGAGCGAGGTCGTGGTGCCTCTGGGAGGCGCCCTGGCGGCCTCCGGGAAGCTGGATTTCACCCTGGTCGTGGCCGCCTCCAGCCTGGGCAACCTGGCCGGCTCGATGGTCGCCTACTGGCTGGCCCGGCGCTACGGCGAGGCCGTCGTGCTCAGCCCGGCCGGCCGCCGCCTCGGCCTCCACGCCGGCCACCTCCGCCTCGCCGACCGTTGCTTCGACCGCTTCGGCCTGGCCGCGGTGTTCCTCGGCCGCCTGCTCCCCATCGTCCGCACCTACATCTCCTTCCCCGCCGGCGTCTCCCGGATCACCCCGCTGCCGTTCGCGGTCGCCACCATCCTGGGCGCCATCCCCTGGAACCTCGGCCTGGCCTGGGCCGGCTTCCAGCTGGGCAAGAACTGGGACCACGTGGGCCACGCGCTGGGCCCGTTCACCATCCCCATCGCGCTGCTGGTGGTGGTCCTGCTGGGCCTGGCCTACTGGTTCGGCAAGCGCCTCGACGTGGACAACCCCGCGGCCGTCGACGCCTAGGCGGGCTCGGGGAGCGGCCGGTCAGACCTTGCGCAGCGACCGCGACAGCCCGGCCGCCGCGCTGACCAGCATCATCACCACCCCGACGCTGACGACCACCAGCCCGACCATCTTGGGGTCGAGCCGGTAGGTGGCGAGGGCGGCGTAGAGCTGCCCCACCAGCACGCCGAGCTGGATCACCGCGAAGCGGGTGGCGAAGACCCGCCCGCGCACCTCGGAGGGGGTCTCCTCCTGGATCGCGGTCATCATCGGGATCAGGTAGGCCATGTTGGCGACGCCCCCGACGACCAGGAACAACATCGCCAGCAGGAGCGTGTTGGCCAGCCCAGCGAGCACCATCGACAGTCCCATGGTCAGGCCCCCGAAGATCATTGCCAGGCCTCGCCGGTTGATGTCGACCAGGGCGATCGCGGCCGCGCCGATGGTCGCCCCGAAGGCGATCGA
>DASZGP010000188.1:0-4544 GCA_035938695.1 Candidatus Dormiibacterota bacterium
GCCCCGGATTCACGACGGCGGCGTCAAGACCTTCCTCGGCCGCACCGGCAACCTGGGCCTGGAGGAGGTGGTCGACACCATCCTGGCGACGTCCGCCGCCCCGCTCTACATCAGCCGCCGCCTCTGGAGCTTCTTCGCCTACCCGGGCGTCGACGACGCCACCCTAAAGCCGGTGGTCGACGCCTACCACCGCGGCGGCGGCGACGTGCGGGAGATGATCGGCGCCATCCTGACCCACCCCGCGTTCTACTCGACGACCGCCTACCGGGGGATCGTCAAGTCGCCAACCGAGCTGGTCGTGGGCCTGATCCGCCAGCACGGCCTGCCGGTGACCACCCTGGCCGCCGACGCCGGCGACGCCATGGGCCAGGCGCTCTTCGACCCGCCCGACGTCGCCGGCTGGCCGGGCGGCCCGAGCTGGCTCAACACCGGGAGCTGGATGGCCCGGATGCGCTACCTGGAGGCTCAGACCCGCGCCGGCGCCGGCGCCATCCAGGCCGGCTTCACCGCCGCCGGGGCCACCACGGCCGAGGCGATCGTGGACCGCGCCGCCGGCTACATGGTCGACGGCGCCCTGACCCCGGCCGCCCGCGACGCGATCGTGGCCCACGTCAGGTCCGCCGGCGGGACCACGGCCGGCGCGGCGGCCGATGCCGTCTTCCTGGTCGGGGCCACCCCCGAGCACCAGCTGAGCTAGAGGAGGTCCGTGATGGCGGAATACGACGACCGCTGCCAGGCCTGCCGGGCCGAGGCCGAGGCGGCCGCCGGCAAGGTGGGCCGGCGGGCCTTCATCAGGGGCAGCCTGGCGGTGGTCTCGGTGGGCCTGGCGATGCCCTCGATCTTCAGCCGGGCGGTCGAGGCGGCCGCCGGCAGCGCCATCGCCGGGCCGGCGTTCCAGGACTCCGGCAAGGTCCTGATCGTGGTCCAGCTGGCCGGCGGCAACGACGGCCTCAACACCGTGATCCCGTTCGCCGACCCCAACCTGGCCAAGCTGCGCCAGACTCTGACGCAGCGCGAGGACCAGGTCGCCTTCAAGCTCGACGACCACCTTGGCCTGCACAGCGCCCTGGCCCCCCTCAGGGGGCTCTGGGACGGCGGCCGGCTGGCGGTGGTCGGGAACGTCGGCTACCCCAACCCCAGCCTGAGCCACTTCCAGTCGATGGACGTCTGGGAGACGATGGACCTCGAGGGCCGTGACGGCTGGCTGGGCAAGTACCTCTCCGGCCTGATCGACAAGGACGGCCACCCGCTGACCGGCGTCGACATCGACAACCGCATGAGCCCGGCGCTGCGGGCGCTGGCGGCGCCGGTCTCCACCTTCACCGACCCCAGCACCTTCACCCTGGAGAGCCACGGCGCCAGCCAGGCCGAGACGGCGCTCCGGGTGGCGGCCCTGGACAAGGTCTACCGGGCCTACCCCGAGGCCGCCCCCTACGCCGCCCTGCTGCAGCAGACCGAGGCCAACACCGTCGCCGCCTCCCGCCTGCTCCACGACGCCACCGCCGCCTACACGCCCCAGGCGCAGTACCCCGCCGGACCGTTCGGCAACGGCCTCAAGGTGCTGGCCGAGGCGATCGTCCAGGACCTGGGGATGCGCGTCGGCTACATCACCCTGGGCGGCTTCGACACCCACCGCGCCCAGGCCGACCAGCACTCCCGGCTGCTGGCCCTGCTGGCCGGCGGCATCTCGGCGCTGATGGCCGACCTCACCGCCCACGGCCGTTCCCAGGACGTGGCCCTGATGACCTGGTCGGAGTTCGGCCGCCGGGCTCAGGAGAACGCCAGCGGCGGCACCGACCACGGCACGGCCGCGCCCCTGTTCATCGCCGGCGACGGCGTCAGGGGCGGCGTCTACGGCGAACCGCCCAACCTCGGCCGCCTGGACCAGAACGGCAACCTGGCCTTCCAGACCGACTTCCGGGCGGTCTACGCGACGATGCTGGAGGGCTGGCTCAAGGTCCCCGCCGACGCGGTCATCCCGGCCCGGTACCAGCCACTGCCGCTGCTGACGGCCTAGCCCGCGGGTCAGCGGCCGAAGAGGCCCTTCTTCTTCTTGCCGTCCTCGGGCGGGGCCGCCGGCTGGGGCTGGGGCCATGCCGGCTGCGGCGGCGCCGGCTGGGACCACGACTGCCCCGAGGGCGCCGCGGGCTGGATCTGGCCGCCCGGGTAGTTTGGCGCCGCGCCGGCGAAGACGCTGCCCTGGGTCAGCACGCTGGCCCCCAGGCGCTGCTGGATGCCGAAGCAGCGGTTGCAGGCCATGGGGGCGTCGCCGCGATCGGGCAGGCAGTCCTGGCAGAAAGCCTCCAGGCAGCCCGGGCAGAGGCCGACCGCGGGCAGGTGGGGGTGGTTGGAGCAGGGGGTCCAGACGGCCGAGGACTCGGCCGCCGCGCTCGGGCGGCCGGCCGGCGCCTCCGGCGCGATCCGCACGCTGGGCGGCTCCCAGGCTCGGGCGGACGGGTCGGATTCCGCCGCGGCGGCCGCCTCGCCGGGTGCCGCGGGGGACAGGTCCCCGGCCGCCGGGACCTCGGCCGTGGGGCCGCCGGGTGCCCCGTCCGGGCCATCAGCCTCCGCCGGGTGCTCGAGGTGGGTGCCGGCGTCGGAGGCCGGGGCCGCCGCTGGCCAACCCGGGGTGGTCGCCGCTCCGGGGGCGAACACCGACGTCTCCTCCGCGGAGGGCGCGTGGATCATGGTCTCCTCGGCGCTGAAGATTGACGTCTCCTCGGCGGCGAGCGGCGCGGGTTCCGGCTCGGCCGCCGGATCGGGCCACTCCGCGACCAGCCCCTCGGGCCACTCGGCCTGGGCCACGAAGACCATCTCCAGGCCGCCGAAGCTGACCCGGTCGCCGTCGCTCAGGACCCGGTCCACCTGCAGCGCCAGGGGCTCGTCGTTGACCGTGGTGCCGTTGGTCGAGCCGACGTCGCGGACCCGGATGCGGCCGTCGGCGTAGGTCAGCTCGGCGTGCTTGCGGGAGACGCCGCGCTCCTGGTCCAGGGTGGCCAGGTCGAGGTCGGGGACCTGGTTGGTGATGCGGTCCTTGCGGCCGACGGTGTTGATCAGCCGGCTGACCGGGAGGAGCAGCTGGCCGATCGCCAGCGCCGGACCGGTCATCGCGCCACCCCTGGATTCCTGCCCTGGTCAGCCATCTGGATGAAGCCTCCTGTCGCCTGCGCCGCGCCAGTCTGCGGCGGCGGCGCCGTCAGGATGGCACAGCACCCGGGGCGCGCGCCATACCCCGCGCCGGCTCAGGCCCGGGAGAGCGCGATCCGCCCCAGCGCCTCGGCCTTGGCGGCGTCGAACCTGGCCCCCCGCTGGAGGAAGACCAGCTGCAGCAGAAGCTGGCCCCGGAGGATCATCAGGCGGGAGGCGGAGGGCTCCCAGGCGGCCCGGTCGCCGAGGCCGGCGATGGCCTGGCTCTGGGCCGTCCGCTGGGCGTCGAAGAGGCTGGCGGGGGTGCCCTTGAGCCCCTGGGCCGCCATCGTCGAGGGCGTGGTGGCGTCGAGGCCGACGATCCAGCCGCCGGGGGCCGCGGGAGCCCAGAGGCAGTTGTGCCCGTTGCCGGGATGGCTGCTGCGCTGGGCCTCGGCCATCGCGCTGCCGACCGCCTGCTCGACCTCGGGGCGGGTCAGCAGGCCGCAGGGATCCTTGACGAAGACGGCCTCCGGCGTCGGCGTCGGAAACGGCTTGCCCGGCGGCCGCGCCGAGGTCGTCTGACCCAGGCAGCCGGCCAGGCCGGCCCCCAGCAGCAGGACCAGGGCCGGCCTCGCGAGCCTCACGCCGGTGGCTCCACGGTGAAGGGCTGGCCGAAGGCCGAGAGCCCGATGGTGAGGTCGCCGACCTGGGTCCCGCCGCCGTCGTAGAGCAGGACGTGCTCGGCGTCGAGGTAGCCGGCGGGGCTGACCCAGGCCGTCAACTCGCCCGACCTGGCGGTCGCGCCGGCCACCGGCTGGCTGCCGGCGGCGGTCACGTCGAGGTGGGCGGTGAAGCGCTCCTCGGTCGCCGCGCCGCGGACCTCGGGTCCGGCGTCGACCACCTGGGTGGCGCCGGAGAGCTGGGTCAGGTAGCCGCGGGGGTTGCTCCTGGGCGCCGGCTGGACGATCCAGGCGCCGTCGGCGTCGCGGCTCCAGAAACGCCCGTCGTAGCCGATCGCCTCGGAGTGGGAGGGGCGGTTGTCCAGGTTGAGGTCGAAGCTCAGCCGGTAGCGGCTGGGCGAGGCCGAGAGCGCGACGCCGCTGAGGGTCAGGCTCTGTCCCGGCCCGCTGCCGTGGGCCTGGGCGGTGACGCTGACCTGGAAGCTGCCGGCGGCCGCGGTCCGGCGGGCGGCGGCGAGCAGGGCCAGGGCGGCGGGGGTCCCCTCCCCGATCGTCAGCGGCGCGGTCGCCGGGTCGGGCGCCGCCGCCGCCAGGGTGGGCGCGGGCGAGCCGGTGGGCGCCGCGGCCGGGGCCACGTCGCCGGCCCCGCAGCCGGCCAGGCCGACGACCACCAGGGCCAGCAGCGGCGCTCTCACCCCGCCGTCCCCTGGATGATGTAGGTCGCCGCCGTCACGT
>DASZGP010000189.1:0-7228 GCA_035938695.1 Candidatus Dormiibacterota bacterium
CGGGCTGGATAATTGCGGCCGATGCAGACCTACGTCGAACCACCGCTGACCGCCGCCGAGCGCGAGATCCTGGCCCGCCACTTCACCAGCCTGGACGGCCCGGTGGCCGCCCTGACCGGCCTCCCGGAGGCCACCAAGGCCGCTCTCTTCGCCCGCTACAGCCGGACCCAGAAGCCGCTCAAGCGGGTCTTCCTGGACGAGTTCGCCGGCGGCGGCGGTCAGCCCGGCGCGGGCGAGCCGGGGTCCGACGGCACGGCCGGCCTGGAGCGTGCCGCCGACCTCTTCTCCCGCGTCCTCTCCGAGTACGGGGACGACTCGGTGGCCCAGCTGGCCTGCGTCCACGTGTCCTGCGAGCAGGTCAGCAACCTGCTGACCAAGGTGCTGGAGCGGGGCCGCCTGATGGGCTACCTGGAACAGTCGACGCGCTACGTCTTCTACGGCGACGCCCCCGAGGGCCGCCACCGCTGGTACCGCGACCCCGAGCTGCTCGCCGGCCCCCACGGCGAGGCCTACGTGCTGGCCATGGAGGGTCTCTTCACGGCCTACGCCAGGGTCTTCGAGGCGGTCCACGCGATATTCCTGGCCGGCGTCCCCCCGGACGACGCCGCCCGCCGCCGCGCCGCCCGCGCCGCCGCCCTCGATGTCGCCCGCGGGCTGCTGCCGGCCGGGACCATCTCCAACGTCGGCATCGCCGCCAGCCCCCAGGCCTACGAGGCCCTGGTGCTGCGGATGCGGGCCCACCCCCTGCCCGAGGCCCGGGCCTACGCCGAGCTGCTGCTGGCCGAGCTGCGCAAGGTCATCCCCGACTTCCTCACCCGGCTCGACCGTCCCGAGCGCGGCGGCGTCTGGGTGGAGTACCTCCAGACCCGTGGCGCCGGCCTTGCCGAGGCCGCCCGCGAGCTCGACCGCGAGGCCCGCAACAAGGCGGTGGTGGCCGGCCCGGCCCTGGCCGGCGAGATCGCCCTGGCCGGCCCCCGCCAGGCCGCCGTCCGCCTCCTGCGCTGGACCCAGGACGCCGAGCGGGAGGTCGCCGCCAACGCCCTGTACGCCGCCAGCCGGCGGCCCCTGGACGAGATCAGGGCGCAGGTCCGCCAGCTGCCGATCGAGGAGGTCGCCCGCCTCTTCCGGCTCTCCGCCGGCGACCGCCGCAACCGCCGCCACCGCCCCGGCCGGGAGTGGGAGGCGGCGGAGTACGAGTTCGAGGTGGTCTCCGACTACGGCGCCTTCCGCGACCTCCAGCGCCACCGGATGCTGACCATCGAGTGGCAGCGGCTCAGCCCCGACCTGGGCTACGAGATCCCCGCCGAGGCCCGCGAGGCCCGGGTCGCCGACGTCTGGCGGGAGGCCGTGGAGCGCGCCGAGACGGCCTACGCGCAGATCGCGCCGACCGCGCCGGCGCAGGCCTCGTACCTGGTCACCATGGCCCACAGGGTCCGGTACCTGATGCGGATGAATGCCCGCGAGGCGATGCACGTGATCGAGCTGCGCAGCTCCCCCCAGGGCCACGCCAGCTACCGCCGGGTGGCCCAGGAGATGTACCAGCTGATCCGCGACGTCGCCGGGCACCGGCTGATCGCCGAGGCCATCGAGTTCGTCAACCGGGAGGACGTCCACCTCGGCCGCCTCGACGCCGAGCGCCGGGCCGAGGCCGGGGGCAAGCCCTAGACTCCGTGCCTATGCCCCCCGAGGTGCAGGTCTACAACACCATGGGTCGGAGCAAGCAGGCGTTCACGCCGCGCCAGCCCGGCCGGGTCTCGATGTACACCTGCGGCCCGACGGTCTACAAGTACGCCCACATCGGCAACTTCCGCACCTACCTGATGTCCGACTTCTGGATCAGGGGGCTGCGCTACCTGGGCTTCGACGTCACCCAGGTCGAGAACATCACCGATGTCGGCCACCTGCTCGACGACGCCGACGACGGCGAGGACAAGGTCCTCCAGTCGGCCCAGCGCGAGGGCAAGTCGCCGGAGGAGATCGCCGACTTCTACACCGCGGCCTTCATGTCCGACGCGGCGCTGCTGCGGGTCCGCCCGCCGGACCACCAGCCCCGGGCCACGGAGTTCGTGCCCCAGATGATCGAGGCCATCGCCCGCCTGGAGGCGATGGGTCTGGCCTACGCCGTCGACGGCAGCGTCTACTACGACGTCGAGCGGCGCGGTGACTACCCCAAGCTGTCGGGCAACACCCTCGACCAGCTTCACGCCGGCTACCGCGTGGAGGTCGACCAGCGCAAACGCAACAGCGCCGACTTCGCGCTCTGGAAGGCCGCCGGGGAGCGCCGGCTGCAGGTCTGGGACTCGCCCTGGGGCAGGGGCTTCCCGGGCTGGCACATCGAGTGCACCGCGATGTCCCTGCACCACTTCCCGCAGGGCTTCGACATCCACACCGGCGGCGTCGACAACATCTTTCCCCACCACGAGGACGAGATCGCCCAGTCCGAGCCGCTGGTCGGCGGGCCGGTGGCCAACTACTGGATCCACGGTGAGTTCCTGACCGGCGACGGGGGCCGCAAGATGGCCAAGTCGGCGGGCAACATCCTGCGCGTCGCGGAGCTGGAGGAGCTGGGCTACGAGCCGCTGGCCTTCCGCTACCTCTGCCTGACGGCCAGGTACCGGACCAAGCTGAGCTTCACCGAGGAGGCCCTGGATGGGGCCCAGACCGGGCTCCGCGCCCTCCGCCGCCGGGCCTCCCGGCTGGCGCCGGCGACGCCCCTGGCGACCGACGCCGGCCGGGCCTTCGAGGCCCGCTTCAGCGCCGCGCTGGCCGACGACCTCGACCTGCCGCTGGTCTCGGCGCTGCTCCAGGAGGTGCTCCGGGCGGACATTCCGGAGGGCGAGAAGCGCCAGCTCCTGGAATCCTGGGACGCCGTGCTGCAGGTCGACCTGACCCGGCCCGAGGCGGAGGCCGGCACGGCCATCCCGGCCGAGGCCCTGGCCCTGGCCCGGGCCCGCGACGAGGCCCGGGCGGCCCGGGACTGGGCCCGCGCCGACAGCCTCCGCGGCGAGCTGGCGGCGCTCGGATTCGTCGCCGAGGATTCCCCCGAGGGCACCAGGCTGCGCCGCGCCTGACGCGCCGCGCCAGGGTGCGTCAGAATGCACCGCACCGACATGGGGGTTCTCAGCCACTCGCAGCACCGCGCGCTCGACGCGCTGGCCGACACGCTGCTGCCCAGCGGGCACGCGGCGGCGCCGGGCGCGCACGACCTGGGCCTGACCGAGCGGGTCGAGGCCCAGCTGGCGACCTACCCGCGGGGCGTCCGCGGCCTGGTGCGGGCGATGATCACCGGGTTCGACCTGATGGGCGTCGCCTCGCCGGCGCTGCGGCCGTTCAGCCGGATGTCGCCCGAGCAGCGGCGGCGGTTCGTGGAGCAGGTCGAGTCGATGCGGCTGAGCGCGCCGCGCGACCTGGCGGTGGGGCTCAAGGGCATCCTCAGCCTGGTCTACTTCTCCAGCCCCGAGGTCAGCGGCTCGATCGGCTACGACGGCCTGCCGCTGGTGCCGGTGACCCAGGAGAAGGTCACCCCCCGGCTGCCGGTGGCCCACTGGCCGGAGGTCCAGGACGGCGCCCGCGACGAGTGTGACGTGGTCATCGTCGGCACCGGCGCGGGCGGCGCGGTGGCGGCCTTCGAGCTGGCCCAGGCCGGGCTCAAGGTGGTGCTGGTCGAGGAGGGCGGCAGCTACCACCGTGAGGACTTCGACGGCCGCCCCCTGCTGGAGCGGGTCAGCCGGGCCTACCGCGACCAGGGGCTGACCTTCACCGCCGGCAACGTGACCATCTCGCTGCCGCTGGGCAAGGCGGTCGGGGGGACCACCGTGGTCAACTCCGGGACCTGCTTCCGGGCGCCGGAATGGATCCTCGAGAAGTGGGCCCGGGGTCACGGGGTCAAGGGCAGCCTGGCCGCCGACCTCGACCCCTACTTCGCCCAGGCCGAGGAGGTCCTCAACGTCACCCCGGTGCCCGACCACCTGCTCGGCAAGAACGGCGAGAAGCTGCGCGACGGCGCCCGCGCCCTGGGCTGGAAGTCGGGCCCCATCCCGCGCAACATCCGCGACTGCCACGGCTCCGGCCAGTGCGCCTTCGGCTGCCCCCGCGACGCCAAGCAGGCGATGCACCTCAGCTACCTGCCGATGGCCGCCGCCTCGGGGGCCCGGATCTACTCCCACTCCCGGGTCAGCCGGGTGCGCCACGACGGCGTGCGGGCCACCGGGGTCGCGGTCGAGCTCCTGGATCCGGAGACCGGGGGGCGGCGCGGCACCCTGGAGATCCACGCCCGCGCGGTGATCGTCGCGGCCGGCGCCGTGCACACCCCGCTGCTGCTCCGCGAGAGCGGCCTGGCCGGTCCCAGCGGGCAGCTCGGCAAGAACCTCCGCATCCACCCCGGCGCCGGCGCCCTGGCCCTGTTCGACGAGGACCTGCGGGCCTGGCGGGGCACGATGCAGTCGTACTACATCGACGAGCGCCTGGAGAGCGACGGCATCATCCTCGAGGCCACCATGCCGCCGCCCGGCATCTCCTACAGCGCGGGGGCGCTGCCCTTCTGGGGCCAGCAGCTGGTGGAGCACGTCGCCGACTACCCGCGCACCGCGGCCATCGGGCTGATGGTCTCCGACCACTGCTCCGGCCGCGTCGTCCGCCGCCCCGGGGGCGGCGCCCTGATGCTCTACAACCTCGGCCGGGACGAGGCCCGCCGGCTGGCGATGGCGGTGGTGATGGCCGGCGAGGCCTATTTCGCGGCCGGCGCCACGGAGTTCTACCCGATCATCCGGGGCGTCCCGGTGGTGCGCTCCCGCGAGGAGCTGCGCCTGATCGAGCCCGAGAAGGTCCGCCCCCAGGACCTCAAGCTCTCCGCCTACCACCCCATGGGCACTGCCAGGATGGGCTCCGACCCCCGCACCTCGGTGGTCGACAGCGACGGCCTGGCCCATCACTGCGAGGGCCTCTACGTCTGCGACGCCTCGCTCTTCCCGACCTCCACGGCGGTCAACCCACAGCTGACCATCATGGCCACCGCCCACCGCATCGGGCGCAAGCTCGCGGAGACCCTGGCCGGCTAGACGGCGCTCGCGCTAGACCCCGATCGGCTCGCGGACCAGGATCACCGTGGTCCGTCCCGGCCGGCCCTCGGCGCTGAGGATCAGGGTCTTGGCGGCCTTGGTGCCGACGCCGAGCTGCTCGCGCAGGCGGGCGTCCTCGTAGGGCAGGACGTGCTCGTACATCCGGCGCAGCGCGGTGGGCAGGTCGGGCACGATCTTCTGGCTGCCGACGATCAGCACCACCTGCCCCGCGCCGTAGGCGATGGGGCCGATCTGGCTGCCGGTGTAGGAGGTCATGAGCATGGCGCCGTCCTCCGTCAGGGCCTGCACGCTGTTGACGATGTAATCCGGCGAGGCGCTCAGCTTGCGGATCTCGCGGTGCTGGGTGGCGCGGTCCATCTTCATGTAGGCGTTGCGCACCGATACGTAGCGGCCGGACTCGTGGAGGTCGGCGTAGAGGCCGATGTCCTCGATCGTCTTGGACTTGCCGGAGTGGACCTCGGCGCCCTCGGGGATCATCTCCAGGACCTTCTGCCGGGCCTCCGCGCCGGTGTCCACGACGACCATCTCGATGTGGTTGTCGTGGAGGACCGCCGCGATCTTGGCGATGGTCTCTTCGGTGGCCGCGCTGGTGAACTCCGGCTCGGTGGTGGTCATCAAATTGTCAGCTCCTTTGGGTGTGCCGATGCCCTCTCAGCCTCCGGGAACGCCGGCGCCGGCGGGTGTATTCCGCCGCGCCGGGCGGCCGGCCATGACCAGGGCGGCTCCCACCGCCCCCAGCGCGCCACAGGTTCCCCAGAGCAGCGGAGCGCCGCGGATGTAGAGCAGGCTGCCGAGCACCGGGCCGGCGGCCGCGCCGACCGACCACGGGATGCCCCACGCCGCCTGGTAGCGGGCGCGCAGGTGGGCCGGCGCGATCCGCGCGGAGTAGGCCCCGCCGACCGGCGCCGCCAGCATCTCGCCCAGCGTCCAGACCGCGACCGTGGCGGCGAGCAGGGGCAGGGTCGGCGCCAGCGCGGTCAGGGCGAAGCCGGCACCGGTGACCAGCAGGCCCGCGGCCATCACCGGCCGGGCCGGGAGGCGCTGGGTGACGGAGATCAGGGGCAGCTCGAAGAGGATGATCATCAGGCCGTTGAGCGAGATCAGCAGGCCGTAGGCCGAGGCGGGCAGACCGCGTGCCGCGATCTCCAGCGAGAAGGTGCTGTTGCTCTGCGCGTAGACCAGCGCCCCCAGCACGAATCCCGCCAGCACGAACATGAAGGGGGTATCCCGCAGCACGTCCGCCCAGCCCTGTCCAGGACGCTGCTCGGACACTTCCGAGGGCTTGGTCTCGGGCAGAACGAAGACCGCGACCGCGCCGAACACCAGCGAGGTCAGGGCGTCCCCGGCGAAGAGCAGGACGTACGAGCGCTCGGCCAGGAAGCCGGCCACGGCGGGGCCCAGGGCGAAGCCGGTGTTGACGAAGAAGCGATTGATGCCGAAGGCCGCCACGCGCTGCTCGTCGGTGGTGACGTCGGCCAGGATGGCACCCGCCGCCGGCCGGTACAGCGACGCCGCGACGCCCACCATGCCCACCAGGGCCAGGATGCTGGGAAAGTTCGGCGCGAAGGGGACCAGCATCGTCAGCGCCGCCGACGAGATCATGGACAGCGCGATCGTGCCGCGCCGGCTGAAGCGGTCGGCCAGGCTGCCGCCGATGGCGTTGGCGGCGATCGCCCCCAGGCCCGCGGCCCCCAGCGCCAGGCCGGCCTGGGCCGGGCTGTAGCCTCGGTGCACCATGAAGAGCACCAGGTAGACGGCGAGGAAGCTGCCGAAGCGGTTGACGAAGGTGCCGGCGAAGAGCACCCAGGCCGGACGCGGCAGGGTGCGGATGCTGGCGCGCAGGGTCGGATGGGCGATCACCGCGACAAGGCTATCGGGCGGCGGGCGGGCGGGCCGAAGGTCACCGGCGGCCGCCGCCCGGTTGGGGTGCCGCAGGCTTGGCGCCCTCGGGTCAGCCGGCTTGCTCGACGGGCTTGCCGGTGTCCTCGACCTGCTTCGCGGCCGCGCTGGCGGTGGCCTTGATCGACTCGGTGGCGCCGCGCCGACGGGTCGCGCTCTTGGTCGCGCCGTTGGAGGCCGTCTTGGTGGTCGCGTGCTTGGCGGTGGCGCCGGTGACCGTCCTGGCCGCCGACTTCCCCGCCGGACCCGTG
>DASZGP010000190.1:0-3115 GCA_035938695.1 Candidatus Dormiibacterota bacterium
CCGCAGCCTGACCATCCCAACCATCGGCATCGGCGCCGGCGTCGACTGCGACGCGCAGGTCCTGGTGATCCAGGACATGCTTGGCCTCAGCGGGGCCAAGGTGCCGAAGTTCGTCAAGCGTTTCGCCGACCTCCGCGGGGAGGTCACCAGAGCGGCCCAGGAGTTCGCCGCTGAGGTCGCCTCGGGAGCCTTCCCGGCGCCCGAGCACATGTACGGGGTGACCACCCCCGACGCCGCCTCGGGGCACGTCTACGGTGCCGGGGGCGAGCCCGCGCCGGTCGCCGCGCCGGCTCCGGAGACCCCCGGCGGCATCCCCGACCCGCCGGTCGTCGCGCTCGCGCCCACCAGGACCCGGGCTCGATAGTCCGATGCGGATAGTCGATACCGTCGCCGGGCTGCGCGCTGCCGTCCGCGACTGGCGCGCGGCGGGCCGGGAGGTCGCCCTGGTGCCGACCATGGGCGCCCTCCACGAGGGCCACCTGAGCCTGGTCCGGGCCGCCCGCCGGCCGGGCGCGCACATCGTCGCCAGCATCTTCGTCAACCCCCTCCAGTTCGGCCCGGGCGAGGACCTGGCGAAGTACCCGCGGCCCTTCGAGGACGACGTCCGCCTGCTGGAATCGGCCGGGGTCGACCTGCTGTTCCATCCCTCGGTGGACGAGATGTACCCCGAGGGCAGCGACACCCGGGTGGTGCCCGGCCCGATCGCCGAGGTGCTGGAGGGCGCGCGCCGCCCCGGCCACTTCACCGGCGTGGCCACGGTGGTCGCCCGGCTCCTCGGCGTCGCCACCCCCGACCGGGTCTGCTTCGGCCGGAAGGACGCCCAGCAGCTGGCGGTGATCACGGCCATGGTTCGCGACCTGGCCCTGCCAGTGGAGATCGTCCCCTGCGCCACCGTGCGGGAGGTGGACGGCCTGGCCATGAGCAGCCGCAACCGCTACCTCGACGACCCCCAGCGCGCCGCCGCCCTGGCCCTGGTGCGGGCGCTGGCCGAAGCCCAGGCCGCCGGCGACGCCACCCCCGACGAGATCGCGGACCGCATGCTCGCGGTCCTGACCGACCACCCCGGGGTCGAGCCCGACTACGCGGTGGTGGTCGACCCCGCCACCTTCCGTCCGGCGACCGCGCTGGACGGCTCCTCCCTGGCCCTGGTGGCGGCGCGCGTGGGGCCTACGCGACTGATCGACAACGCCCAGGTTCTGGGCACCGAACTTTTGAGATTCCGTTCCTCCGCCACGCCCACCGGGGCGCTGGCGGCAAATTCGCAGAGGTGAAGAATTTGGACCGCCTGATGTTCAAGTCGAAGATCCACCGGGCCACGGTGACCGACGCCAACCTGAACTACGAGGGCAGCATCACCCTCGACCGCGAGCTGATGCAGGCGGCGGACATCCTGCCTTACGAGCAGGTCCACATCGTCAACGTCAACAACGGCGAGCGCCTGGTGACCTACGCCATCGAGGGCGGCCCGGGCGAGATCTGCCTCAACGGCGCCGCCGCCCGCAAGGCCTCGCCGGGCGACGTGGTCATCGTCATCACCTACGCCCAGGTGCCGGCCGAGCAGCTGGCCGCCTTCAGGCCCACGGTGGTCCAGGTGGACGCGAAAAATCGCATCGTCGCGACCCACGACGAGGTGGTCGCCGGCACCGTCTTCGAAACGGCGCTGGCGTGATCCTCCGCCACGCCCGGCGGTGGACGGGGCGGTGAGCGCGCGCCGCGGCGGCCACGACTTCGTCGTCGTCGGCAGCGGCATCGCGGGCTCCTTCGCCGCCCTCCATGCCGCCCGCGCCGGCCGCGTGCTGCTGCTGACCAAGACGGCGATGGAGGAGAGCAACTCCTTCTACGCGCAGGGCGGCATCGCCGCGGCGCTGGGCGGCGACGACTCACCCGAGAGCCACTTCCGCGACACCATCGAGGTCGGCCGCGGGCTCTGCGACGAGAACGCGGTGCGCATCCTCACCGAGGAGGGGCCGACGCGCATCCGTGAGCTGGTCGCCCTGGGCGTGCGTTTCGACCGCGACGACGGCGATCCCCAACCCGAGGGTCCTGACCCTCGGGGGCCCCGGCTGGCCCTCGGCCGCGAGGCCGCCCACAGCCACGCGCGCATCGTCCACGCCGGCGGCGACACCACCGGCGCGGAGATCCAGCGCGGCCTCCACCAGGCCCTGCGCGATGCCGACGTGGCCACCCGCGAGGGCCACACCGTGCTCCGCCTGCTGGTCGAGGGCGGCCGCTGCGTGGGGCTGCTGGCGGAGGCCGGCGGTGAGATCGTGGAGTACCCGGCGAGCGCCGTCATCCTGGCCGCCGGCGGGGCCGGCCGGCTGTTCGGCAACACCACCAACCCGCCCACCGCCAACGGCGACGGCGCGGCCCTGGCCTACGAGGCCGGCGCCGAGCTGGCCGACCTGGAGTTCTTCCAGTTCCATCCCACCGCGTTGCGAAAGGACGGGGCGCCCAGCTTCCTGATCAGCGAGGCGGTGCGCGGCGAGGGCGCGGTGCTGCGCAACGCCGCCGGCGAGCGCTTCCTGGCCGAGCGCCATCCCCAAGCCGAGCTGGCGCCGCGCGACGTGGTGGCCCGCGAAATCTGGGCCGAGATGGCGCGCACCGGCGCCGACGCGGTCTTCCTCGATCTCAGCGCCCTGCCCGCCGACCGGATGCGCGGCCGCTTCCCCCAGATCTATGCCACCTGCCTGCGCCTGGGCATCGACATCACCCGCGACCTGGTGCCGGTGGCGCCGGCCGCCCACTACATGATGGGCGGGGTGCGCACCGACCTCGACGGGGCCACCTCCCTGCCCGGGCTGTTCGCCTGTGGCGAGGTGGCCTGCGCCGGCGTCCACGGGGCCAACCGGCTGGCCAGCAACTCCCTGCTGGAGAGCGTGGTGTTCTCCCGCCGCGCGGCCCGGGCGGCGGTCGCCTGGGCCGGGGCCGGGGTGCCGGCCGGGGGTGTCGCCGCGCGGGCCTGGCCGCATCGCCGGAACCCCGGCCGGTCGCTGCACCTGCCCGCCGCGCCGCCGCCGGGCGACTGGGTCAGGACGGGGCCGGAGATCGGCCCCTTCGGTCCAACCCCGACCGGCCCTGCCGGCGCCGGAGGGATCGGCGCCGTGCCGGCGGGCAC
>DASZGP010000191.1:0-2484 GCA_035938695.1 Candidatus Dormiibacterota bacterium
CACCCCCGCCACCACCAGCCGGCGTGCCGCCGCCCCCGCCAACGCCGCCTCCGTATACCCCGCCGCCGTCAGGCGGCGCCCCGCCACCGCCGCCCCCATATTCGCCGCCGCCGACGGCTCCTCCGCCAGGCCAGTACCAGGCGGCGGCGGTCGCGCTGCCCAACAACCAGAACGCCCTGGTATCCCTGATCCTGGGGATCGCCTCCTTCTTCACGTGCGGGATTGCCGCGCCCTTCGCCATCTGGCTGGGGCGCCGAGCCAAGCGCGAGATCGCGGCGTCGAATGGGACCCAGGGAGGCGACGGGATGGCCACCGCCGGGCTGGTGCTGGGCATCATCGGCCTCGTGGGCTTGATCCTCTTCGCGCTCTACTGGGTTGTGGTCGTCATCTTTATCATCCTGGCGGGCGTCTCGGGCACCGTTTCGCACTGACGGTCGACTTCAGCAACCGGCCCCTGCCGCCCGCGCTGCGGGGGCCGCTCGATCCCGAGGCAGAGGCGCGCCTGGCGAGCCTGCCGGTGGCATCGTACGAGGTGCTGTATGGGCTGCCGACCTGTCGCTTGCGGGCCTTCAAGGTGGGGCGCCTGGCGGTGATGAACAAAGGAAAGCCTTCGGGCGTGGGCATACCGATCCTCGCCTACGCCCTCGATTCCCCCGGCGGCATGTTCGTGGTCGACGCCGGCCTCTCAAAGCGCTGGGCCGGCGGTGGGGAGGTCCACATGGGGCCCGAGGACAGCCCCAGCCCCGGGACGCCGTACGTACCCGAGTTGGACGGTCCCACGTTCGCGGAACAGCTGGAGGCGCTCGGCATTCACCCTGAGC
The DNA here is from genome assembly GCA_035938695.1 of Candidatus Dormiibacterota bacterium. Lineage (GTDB taxonomy): Bacteria > Chloroflexota > Dormibacteria > DASZGP01 > DASZGP01 > DASZGP01. The sequence continues at coordinate 822 of DASZGP010000191.1, forward strand.
GGCTGGTCATCACCCACCTGCACGAGGACCACGCCAGTGGCGCCGCCGCGCTGGGGCTGCCGCTGGAGGCGTCTTCGGCCGAGCTCGATCGATTGAGCCAACCCGGCGCCGCCGCCAAGGGATACCCCGTCGACGAGCTCGAGGGTGTCGCCACCCGCGCCATCGAGCTTGACCCCACCCAGCCGCTGGGGCCCTTCCCCGCCACCTCCCAGCTGGCCGAGGGCGTCCTGGCAGTCGACACCTCGGGCCACACCCCCGGTTCGATCAGCATCCTGGCCTGCATCGGGCCGGCCTGGGCCCTGATTTGTGGCGATGCCGTATATCCCCGCATGGACCAGCCCGACTCGCCGGCATTCACCGGGGCCCTCCGTCTTCGCCGCGCCTTTGACGACATCCGGGCGCTGCGGCCGTTCCCCGCCCACGATACGGTGGTGCTCCGGTCGGGCGGCGCCGACGGCTGGCTCGGCGAGGCCCCTTAAATAGACTTACCAGAATGACCTGGACGCTGACCGACGAGCAGCTGATGATCCGCGAGACCGTCCGTGAGGCGGCGCAGGACAAGATCGCCCCGCGCTCCAAGGAGGTCGACGAGAAGGCGGAGTTTCCCCACGATTACGTCGACCTGATCCGCGACCTCGGCCTCTTCGGCATCCCCTTCAAGCCCGAGTACGGCGGGCTCTCAGGATCGGCCCTGACGCTGGCAGTGGCGGTCGAGGAGCTGTCCAAGGTCGACGCCACCGCGGGGCTGATCCTGGCGGTACAGTCCCTCAGCGGCTACCCCTTCAACATCGCCGGCACCGAGGGGCAGAAGAAGAAGTGGATCCCGCTGCTGGCGTCGGGCGAGAAGCTCGGGGCGTACGCCCTTTCCGAGCCCGGCTCGGGGTCGGACGCCGCCGCAATGAAGACAAGAGCGGTCAAGGAGGGCGACCACTACATCGTCAACGGCTCCAAGATCTTCATCACCCACGGCAACGTTGCCGACGTGATCGTGATCTTCGCGGTCACCGATCCCAGCCAGGGGTCGCGGGGGACAACAGCGTTCGTCATCGAGCGCGACTACCCTGGCTTCAGCTCCTCGCCGATCAAGGAGAAGCTCGGCATCCGCGGCTCCGACACCGCCGAGCTGGCCTTCGACGACATGGAGGTGCCCGAGGAGAACCGCCTCGGCCCCGAGGGCGACGGCTTCAAGATCGCGCTCAAGGTGCTGGACCGTTCCCGCCCCGGGATCGGCGCCCAGGCGCTGGGCATCGCCGCCGGCGCCGTCGAATACGCCATCCAGTACGCCAAGCAGCGCGAGCAGTTCGGCCATCCCATCGCCGACTTCCAGGGCATCCAGTGGATGCTGGCCGACATGGCCACGCACGTGGAGGCGGCGCGCAACCTGGTCTACCAGGCGTCGGCGATGATCGACGACGGCGACCCCCAGGTGACCAAGTTCGCCGCCATGGCCAAGATGTTCGCCTCCGATACGGCCATGCGGGTGACCACCGATGCCGTCCAGATCCTCGGCGGCTACGGCTATATCAAGGAGTACCCGGTGGAGCGCATGATGCGCGACGCCAAGGTCACGCAGATCTACGAGGGCACCAACCAGATCCAGCGCGTGGTGATCGCCCGGCACCTGCTGAAGTAGCCCACTCAGGCCCCGGGCTTAAGACCGCTC
>DASZGP010000192.1:0-7521 GCA_035938695.1 Candidatus Dormiibacterota bacterium
CCAGCCGCAGGAAGGCCCGCTCCAGGTCGTCCTCCCCGGCCCGCCGCCGCAGCTCGGCCGCGCTGCCCTCGGCCAGCAGCCGGCCGGAGCGGATCAGCCCCAGCCGGTCGCAGCGCTCGGCCTCGTCCATCACGTGGCTGGAGACCAGGATCGTGACCCCCTCCGCGGCCATCGCCCGGAAGCGTTCCCAGAACTGGGCCCGGAGCTGCGGGTCGACGCCCACCGTGGGCTCGTCCAGCAGCAGCAGGCGGGGCCGGTGGACCAGCGCGCAGGCCAGCGAGCAGCGCTGCCGCATGCCGCCGCTGAGGGCGCTGACCAGGCTCCCGCGCCGGTCGCCCAGCTCGACCAGCTCCAGCGCCGCGTCGACGCCGGTCGCGGCGCCCTGCACCGCCGCGAAGAAGCGCACGTTCTGCTCCACGCTGAGATCGGGATAGAGCGCCGACTGCTGGGTCATGTAGCCCAGGCGCCCCAGCACACCGAGGTCGGGCATCGAGCGGCCCAGCACCTCGACCCGCCCGGCGGTGGGGCGGATCAGCCCGGCGATGATCCGGATCAGAGTCGACTTGCCCGAGCCGTTGGGGCCGAGGAGACCGTAGATCTCGCCTTCCGCGACCGCCAGCGAGACGGAATCCAGGGCGGTCAGCGTGCCGAAGGTGTGGCGGACGTCGGTCAGCCGGACGGCGTCAGGCACGGGGACTCGGGGCCTCCGCCGCCGCGACGCCCCTGGGCGCGGCGCCCCGGCCGGGCACGCTAGGCGCCGACCTTGGCCGAGGAGGTGAAGCGGTAGCCGATGCCGGGGACGGCGAGGATGAAGAAGGGCTTGCTGGCGTCGAACTCGATCTTCCGCCGCAGGTTGCGGACGTGGACGTCGATGACCCGGGTCTCGATCGGGTACTCGTAGCCCCAGACGTGGTTGAGGATCTTCTCCCGCGACAGCACCTTGCCGGCGTTGCTGGCCAGGAAGGCCAGCAGGTCGAACTCGGTGTGGGTCAGCTCGATCTCGTCGTCGCCCCGCCAGACGCGGCGCTCGTTGACGTCGATGAGCAGGTCCTTGAACTCCAGGCGGCCGTTGCTGCTGTGCTCCTCCTGGCGGACCCGGCGGAGGTGGGCGGCGATCCGCGCCAGCAGCTCGCGGGCCCGGAAGGGCTTGGTGATGTAGTCGTCGGCGCCGATCTCCAGGCCGACCACGATGTCGATCTCCTCGGTCTTGGCCGAGAGGATGATCACCGGCAGGCGGGAGCCCGACTTGCGGATCTCGCGGCAGACGTCGAAGCCGGAGACGTCGGGCAGCATCAGGTCGAGGAGGATCAGGTCGGGCTTGCCGGTCTCCAGCTGGCGCAGGCCCTCCGTGCCGTTCTCGGCCTCGATGACCTCGTAGCCCTCCTTCTCGCAGGCCATCCTGATGGCCTTCCTGATCACCGCCTCGTCGTCGATGATCAGGATCCGGCGGGCGCTCTCGCTGTTGCCGCTCACCTCGGGGCCTCCCAGGCGGGCACCGTGAAGGCGAAGGTCGAGCCCTGGCCGTGCTTGCTGCTGACCTCGATGGCGCCGCCCATCAGCTCGACCAGGCCCTTGACGATGTAGAGGCCCAGGCCGGTCCCCGGGGTGCGGCGGCCGCCGGCGTCCTGGATGCGCTGGAACTTCTTGAACAACCGGCCCTGATCCTCTGCCCTGATGCCGATGCCTTGGTCCCTCACTTCCACACGCACCATTCCGTTCTGGCTCATGGCCCGAACGGCCACCGGCGCTCCCTCCGGCGAGTACTTTACTGCATTCGTGAGCAGGTTCACGAGCACCTGCGAGAGCTTCGCCCAGTCGACCATCAGCAGGGGCATGTCGGCCGGCAGCTTGACCGTCAGCTTGCGGCCCTCCATCTGCGTCTCCAGCTCCTCGACGACCTCGGCCAGGACGTCCTTGAGGCGGGTCGGCTGGAGGTCCAGGGGCATCCGCCCGGAGTCCAGCTGGCTGGCGTCGAGGATCTCGCGGATGAGCTGCTCCAGTCGCTCGGCCTGGCGGTAGATGTCGCCGGTCATCTCCTTGCGCTGGGCCTCGCCGAGGTCGTAGCTGATCATCAGCTCGGCCATCGCCTTGATGGCCGTCAGCGGCGTCTTCAGCTCGTGGCTGGTGATGCTGATCAGGGCGTCCTGGGCCTCCAGGATCTCACGCAGCTGGGCGCCGTCCGACAGGTAGACCGCGGTCTCGCCGGAGGCCAGCGGCCGCAGCGCCACGCCGAGGACCCGGGGCCCGGCGTCGACCTCCACGTCGACCCCCCGGAGCGGCGACCGCCAGGCCACGCCGCCGGCGGCGCCGGCCCGGGCCAGGTGCGAGCCCTCGCCGGCGAAGACCGGGGCGCCCTCGGCCTCGCCGCCCCTCAGGGTCTCGGCCAGGAGGCTGCCGGCGGCCGGCGTGGCGCCGATCAGCGCGTCGATCGGGCCGCTGCTCTCCACCACCCGGCCGGCGGCGTCGACCACCACGCAGGCCTGGTCCAGGCCGGCCAGGACCTCGGCCAGCCGGGACCCCTGGCTCGGCGCGGCCGTCACGATGGTACCCTGCCTAGCCATCGTCTCGGCGCACCCCCGATCTGCTCTTGAGCTGGCGCAACGTGTCCCTGATTGTAGACAGGTGCTTGTGCGCCCGCCAAAGCGCGGGCCGCAGCGGCAGGTCGAAGGCCCCGGCGCGCTCCACGTAGTGGCCGTTCCAGCCGGCCTTGAACTGGCGCAGGCCGGCCCAGGGATGGTGGGGATCGTCGCCCGGCGGGAAGCCCCAGAGGTCGTACTGGAGGTCGCCGGCCTGGCGCAGGTCGAGCATCGCCCGCCAGTGCAGCAGGTAGGCCGGCATCAGCTCCCGGCCGGCATCCCCCGAGGCCCCGAAGAGGTAGGTGGCGGTGCCGGCGAAGCGGCCCACGATGATCCCCGCCAGGGGCCGGCCCTGGTGCCGGGCGAGGTACAGCCAGGCGCGCTCCGGGCCCAGGGTGGCCAGCAGGTCGCGGTAGTAGGCGGCCCCGGCGAGGCGGATGCCGTGACGGCTGGCGGTGGCGTCGGAGAGCTGGGCGAAGGCGCCGGCGTCGGTCTCGCGGGTGACCTCGACGCCCCTGCGCTCGGCCAGGCGCAGGTTGTAGCGGGTCTTGGGCTTGAAGCCGGCCAGCAGCGCGTCCGGCTCCGGGCGGAGGTCGACGATCGAGGTGGTGTGGGGCTGGATCGGGGCGGCGGGGTGCCAGCCCGGCGGGGGCCAGGCCGGGGCCGGCGCCGGCTCCAGCGCCTGCCCCGGCTCGACCCGCAGGAAGGCCAGCCCCAGCTCGCGGCCCAGCTCGGCCAGCCGCTCCAGCGCCGCCGGCAGCCGCGCGGCGGCCACCGGCGGCCCGTGGGGGACGTAGCCGAACCGTCCCGCGGGCAGCGCCCGGCCGATCAGCAGGCTGACCGGGACCTCGACGCCGTCGACGGTGACCCGGCGCCGGGCCGGGGTCCAGCCGTGGCCGCCCTGGAGCTCGCCCCAGGCCCAGCTCTGGAGCAGGCTGGGGGCCGGCGTGGCGGCGACGGCGGCGTCCCAGGCCCGCGCCGGAGCGGCTGTCACAGGGCTGTCCTGAACTCGAATGCGTTGCACTACAATACCCATCGTATCGGCGCCCCCGGACTCACTGAAACAAATAGAGGATCAGCCTGTGCAGAACAGCGGCACCCTCGCGGAGCTCCCACTGGCCGGCATCCTCGAGTCGGTCCAGCAGGATCGTGCCACCGGCACCCTGATGATCAAGAGCGACGGCCGCCAGGCCACGCTCTATTTCCTCTTCGGGCACCTGTTCCACGCCATCGCCGGCGACGTGGTCGGCGAGGCCGTGGTCCACGACACCCTGGACTGGGCGTCCGGCGATTTCAACTTCGACTCCAAGGCCAAGCTGCCCGCCGAGGAGACGATCAAGGTCTCCACCGCCGAGCTGCTCGCGGCCCACGCGCCCAACGGCGCGGCGGCGGCCGGCGAGCCGGAGCCGGAGCCCGAGCCCGCCGAGGCGGAGGCCGTGGTCGAGCCGGAGGCGGCGCCCGAGCCGGAGCCGGAGCCGGCGGTCGAGCCGGAGCCCGAACCGGAGCCGGTGGCCAAGGCCGCCCCGGCGCGGGAGCCGGCCGAGCATCCCAAGCGCCGCCGCACCGACGCCGAGCCCGACGTCCGCCCGCCGGAGACCATGGCGCTCTACCCGATGCCGCTGGGCAAGCTGATCTACGAGGCGCTGACCGCCGGCTTCGTGGATTTCCCCAAGCTCCTCCGCAGCCTGGCCAAGGACGGCCACACCGGCTACGTCCGGCTCTCCTCGGACGGCTTCACCGGCCTCCTCCTGTTCGCCTCGGGGGCGGTGGTGGAGGCGATCTACGACGCCGGCGCGGTGAGCACCGGCAAGGTGGCCTTCGACCAGTTCGGGGCCCACATCGACGACGGCGACGGCGTCCTCGACGTCATCGAGCTGACCCCCGAGATGGTCACCGCGCTGTTCCAGCTGCTCACCGGCCGCGGCATGTACGAGAAGCTGCTGGCCCGCTTCGTCCGGGTCGACGCCCTGATCGAGCACCTCCACGAGAGCGGCGCCAGCGGGGCGCTGATCGTCCGCCAGGGCACCAACAACGGGATCGTGCTGTTCCGCGAGGGCCACGTCCTGGGCGCCTACACCGACGAGTCCCGGGAGGCCAGCACCGACGTCGCCAAGGTCGTCGAGCTGTGCAACGACCCGTCGACCGAGATCGAGGTCCGCGGCGGCCCGGTGCCGGCGACCCTGCCGGTGCTGGATCCCGGCAAGGGCAGCCCGGCCGAGGTGCCCTCGGGCAGCACTCCCGCCGCCGCCGCCCCCACGGTGGTCCGCGGCGCCGCGCCGGCCGTGGCCCCCGAGCGGCGCGCCCCCGAGCCGGTGGCCGAGCCCGAGCCGGAAGCCTGGGCCGAGCCGGCGGCGGAGGCGGCCCCTGAGACCGAGCACGCCGACTGGGGCGAGGTCCTCAACCACATGGCCGCCCGCGCCGACGAGGTGCTCGGCACGCGGTCGAAGAAGGTCAAGGAGATGCTCTACGCCACCCCCCAGGGCCGGGGCGACGTCGAGCAGACCCTGGACCGCATCGCGGAGCTCTCGATCATGTTCGTCGACCCCGCCAAGCTGACGGCGCTGGCCGACGAGATGCGCGGGATGATGCCGACCGAGGCTTGAGCCCGATCGGGTCCCCGGCGCGGGGGGCCCTGGCGTCCCTCCTGATCCTGCTGCCGCTGCTGGCCGGCTGCGCCGGCTCGGGACCGGCGATCCAGGAGGTCCTGCCCCACAAGGGCGACACCGGGGTGGCCGCCGACGCCGAGATCAGGGTCACCTTCGACCGGCCCATGGACCGCGCCAGCGTGGAGTCGCGGGTGCGCCTGGAGCCGGCCATCAGGGGCTGCCAGCAGGCCTGCGCCGTGGCCTGGGAGGGGCAGACCATGGTCCTCCGCCACAGCGGCCACGAGCTCCAGTCGGCGACCCACTACACCGTCCGGCTGCTGGGCGGCTACCGCGACGCCACCGGCGTGGCGGCGACCCTGGAGCACGCCTGGGACTTCACCGTCGAGGACGCCCCCACGCTGCGCGCCTCGACCCCCGCCGGCGGCGCCCGCGGGGTGGCGCCGGACGCCGACCTGGTCCTCCAGTTCTCCCGCCGCATGCTCTTCCCCGACCCCGGCGCGATCACCCTGGAGCCGGCCACCCCGGTGCGCCTGGGCCTCGATCCCCAGGACCAGAGCCGCGTCGTGGTCTCGCCGCTGGGGCCGCTGACGAGCGGCACCGGCTACCGCCTGGTGGTCTCGCCGCAGCTCCGCGACGCCACCCACAACGCCCTCGGCCAGGGCTACACGGTGAGCTTCACCACCGGCCCCCTCGACCTCCAGCGCGTCCTCGCGGTGGCGGTGCGCGACGGCGGTGGCGTGCCGCGCGCGCTGGTCGGCCTGCGCCCCGGACGCGCGCCCGACTCGCCGCCGCCCACCCCCCGCGTCCTGTACCGCGCCACCGCCGCGATCCGCGACTACGGCTGGAGCTTCGACGCCCGGCGCCTCTACGTCCTCGACGGCCGGGGCCGCCTGCTGGCCCTCGACCCGGCGACCGGGATCGCCAGCGACCTCGGGCTGAGCGCCACCGCGATGGCGGTGTCGCGGGCGCGGGACGAGCTGGCCTACCTCGACCAGCAGGCCCGGCTGCACCTCTGGAGCCCGGCCGGCGGCGACATCGCGGCGCCCCAGGCGGGTACCCTGGCGGGCGCGCCGGCGTGGAGCGGTGACGGCCGCCGGCTGGCGGTCGCGGTGGCGGCGCCGGAGAGCGCCGGTGGCGGCGGCGCCGGCTCCGGCGGCGCGGCGGGCCTGGCGATCGTCGACCGCGACACCCTCAGCCGCTACCTGGTCCCCGGCGTCGACCTCGCCGCCAGCCCGGCCTTCGCCTGGTCCGCCGACGGCTTCGCCCTGGCCTTCGTCCGCCAGCAGCCCGGCGGGCCCGAGGTCTGGACCTACCGCCCGCTCGACACCGGCACCCGCCTGGAGCGCGTCGGCGCCCTCGACGCCCGCGGCCTGGCCTGGTCCGACGACGGCGGCACCATCTTCGCCGCCGCCGTGGCCGGCATCTTCAGCGCCGCCTCCCGCGCCGTCGGCGGCCCCAACGCCGGCTTCGCCCTGGTCGCCGGCAGCCTGCCCGGCGACGCCAACCCGGCCACCACCCCCGCCGACCCCCGGGTGGCCTTCACCCGGACCGTCGCCGGCGTGGCCCAGCTGTGGCTGATGAACCCCGACGGCAGCGCCATCCGCCAGCTCACCAGCGCCGACTACGACCCCGCCGACGGCCTGGTCCCCTCCGGCGTCGACCTCCCCCGCTGGGCCCCGGTGGCGCCGGCCGGCTGACCGGGCCTCGCCGCACCGCCCGCGCTCGGACTTTTAACCGCCCCTTACCGCCCCCACCACCCGCCCCGGCGTAGCGTCATGGCAGGGGAGCCGACCGGCCTGACGGCCTTCGCGAAGGATTGGGAATGGCTGCTGCGACGCTGGCTCGCAGAGGGGGGATCATCGTCTTGGCGCTCGCCTCGGGGGTCTCGGCGAGCGCCGCCGGCGCGGCCGGTCAGGCCGTCGGCAGGCAGGCCGACGGCTCGGTGGTCACCTCCACCAACCAGCGGCTCACGCCCGCCGGGCAGCAGGTGGAGTGGCGCGCCGGCCGGCCCACGGCGGTGACCCTCAGCCCCGACGGCACCACGGCGGCGTTCCTCAACGGGGACGGCCTGGCCGGGCCCGAGGTGGTCACCGTGAACCTGGCCTCGGGGGCCGTCACCAACCTCGACCCGGGCAGCGAGGCGGGGTCCTTCGACGGCATCGCCTACTCGCCGGACGGGGCCACGATCTACGCCGCCGACGCCGGCGGGACGCTCCAGGTGATCCCGGCGAGCGGCGGCCAGGTCAGCTCGATCGCCATGCCGGGCAGCAACCCCGATCCGGGCGGGCTCGCGCTGTCGCCGGACGGCGGCACGGCCTACGTCGCGCTCAGCCGCAACA
>DASZGP010000193.1:0-5027 GCA_035938695.1 Candidatus Dormiibacterota bacterium
GAACCAGCTCGACGCTGATCCCGGCCTCCGCCGGGGTGCAGGGCCCGGGCGAGATGACCACGCCCAGCGGCGCCATCGCGTCGACCTCCGCCACGGTCAGCTCGTCGTTGCGGGCCACCGCCGCCGACTCGCCCAGCTCACCCAGGTACTGCACCAGGTTGTAGGTGAAGGAGTCGTAGTTGTCCAGCACCAGCACCTTCCGGCTCATTCGCTCGCGTCGCGCCAGCGCTCCAGGTATCGACTCGCGTCGCGCCAGCGCTCCAGGTATCGACTCGCGTCGCGCAAGCGCTCCAGGTATCGACTCGCGTCGCGCAAGCGCTCCAGGCTCACGGCAGCCTCGGCATGTGCGCCGCCGCCAGGGCTCGGCGGAGGGCGGCGGTCTTGTTCTCGGTCTCCAGCAGCTCCTCCTCCGGGGAGGAGTCGGCGACCACTCCGGCGGCGGCCTGGACGTAGGCGTAGCGGTCCTTGACCACCACTGTGCGGATGGCGATCGCGGTGTCGACGTTGCCGGCGAAGCTGGCGTAGCCGACCGCGCCGGCGTAGACCCCGCGGGCCTCGGGCTCCATCTCGGCGATGATCTCCATCGCCCTTATCTTAGGAGCGCCGGTGACCGTGCCGGCGGGGAAGCAGGCGCGCAGCGCGTCGAGCGACGAGCGGGCCGCGGCCAGCCGCGCGGTGACCCGGCTGACCAGGTGCATCACCGCCGAGTAGCGCTCCACGAACATCAGCTCCGGCACCGCCACGCTGCCGACCTCGGCGAAGCGGCCGACGTCGTTGCGGCCCAGGTCGACCAGCATCAGGTGCTCGGCCTTCTCCTTCTCCGACTCCCGCAGCTCGGCCTCCAGGCGGCGGTCGTCGGCGTCGTCGTATCCCCGGCGCCGGGTGCCGGCGATGGGGCGGTACTCGACCTCGCCGTCCTCGACCCGGACCAGGATCTCCGGCGAGGTGCCGACGATCGCCGTGCCCCGGCGCCGCTCGCCGGCGTGGCCGGGCAGGCGCAGGTAGTACATGTAGGGCGAGGGGTTGATGGTCCGGAGCACCCGGTAGAGGTAGAAGGGGTGGGCGGCCATCGGCACCTGGAGGCGGCGCGAGACCTGGACCTGGAAGACGTCGCCGGCCAGGATGTACTCGCGGCAGCGGGCCACCTTGGCCTTGAACTCCTCCGGGGTGACGTTCCAGCGCTCCGTGAGCGGCTCGTCGTCGCCGGGCGCCTCCCGTCCCGCCGGGCCGCCGGGGACGGCGTTGTACTCCGGCCCCGGCGGGGCGTCGGCGCCGCCGTCGAGACGGGTGGCGATGTCCTCGATCCGCCGCCCGGCCTCAAGGTAGGCGGCGTCGACATCGTCGCCGGCCCCGAGGTGGACGTGGGTGATGATGGTGCGCCGGTGCAGCAGGTGGTCGAAGACCACCAGGGTGTCGACCAGGAAGAAGACGCCGTCGGGGATGCGCAGGGGGTCGCGCTGGGGCGGCGGCACGCGCTCGAAGTAGCGCGCCGCCTCGTAGCTCAGGAAGCCCACCAGCCCGCCGCTGAAGCGCCCCCGCAGGCTCTCGGCGGGCGCGGGGCGGAAGTCCGCCAGCTTGGCGCCGAGGTAGGCGATGGGGTCGTCGAAGCTCTCGGTCACCGCCCGGCCGTCGCGCTCGACCACCGCCTGGCCCTGCTCCAGGGTGATGGTGGCCAGCGGGTCGCAGCCGATGAAGGAGTACCGGCCCAGCCGCTCGCCACCCTCCACCGACTCCAGCAGGAAGCCGGGCAGGTCCTGGTTGAGCCGCCAGTACGCGGTCACCGGGGTCATGGTGTCGGCCAGGTCGTCGCGGTAGACCGAGATCAGGTTGTGCTCGGCCGCCAGGCGGCGGACCTCCTCCACGGCCGGCTGGATCACGCCGGGCGTCCCCTCACGCCGGGTCCCGAAGCTCAGGCCGCGGCGCCGGCCAGGAGGCCGCCGATCCGCCGCAGGGCCTCCTCCAGCTCCGGCACGGCCTGGGCGTAGGAGAGGCGGATGAAGCCCTTGCCCATGGCTCCGAAGGACGACCCCGGCAGGACCGCCACGCCCGCCTCGGCCAGCAGCCGGTCGGCCAGCTCGCGCTCCCCGATCCCGGTGCCGGTGACGTTGGGGAAGACGTAGAAGGCGCCGCCGGGCCGGTGGCACCGCAGCCCGGGGATGGCGTTGAGGCCGTCCACCAGCACGTCGCGGCGCCGCCGGTACTCGGCCAGCATGCGCTCCACCGAGACGTCGGAATCGGGCGACTCCAGCGCGGTCAGGGTGGCGATCTGGATGAACGCGGTGGCGCAGGAGGAGCTGTTGATCATCAGCGTCTCCATCCGCCGGATCAGCTCCGCCGGGGCAACCCCGATGCCCAGCCGCCAGCCGCACATCGCGTAGGCCTTGCTCAGCCCGTCCATCAGGACGGTGCGCTCCTTCATCCCCGGCAGCGCCATGATCGACGGCACCGGCGCCTCGTAGGAGATCTGGGAGTAGATCTCGTCGGAGATCACCAGCAGGTCGTGCTCCACGGCCAGCCGGGCGGCGGCCACCAGGTCGTCCTGGGTCAGGATGCCCCCGGTGGGGTTCTGGGGGGTGTTGAGGATCAGCATCCGGGTCCGGGGGGTGATCAGCGCGCGCAGCTCCTCGGGGTCGAAGCGGAAGCCGCTCTCCTCGCGCAGCGGCAGGCTGACCGGGGTGGCGCCGACGAAGCTGACCAGCGAGTGGTAGATCGGGTAGCCGGGGTCGGGGACGATCACCTCGTCGCCGGGCTCGATGGTGGCGAAGATGGCGAACATCAGGACGTTCTTGCTGCCGGGGGTGAGGATGACCTCGCCCGGCTCGATCTCCAGCCCGACCCGCTCGGTGTAGTGCCGCGCCACCCCCTCGCGGACCTCGGGGATGCCGCCCGCCGGGGTGTAGTGGGTGTAGCCGTCCTCGATCGCCGCCTCGGCCGCGGCGACGATGTGGGCCGGGGTGGCGAAGTCCGGCTCGCCGATCTCCAGGTGGACCACCGACCGCCCCTGGGCCTCCAGCCGGCGGGCCCGGGCCAGGACCTCGAAGGCCGACTCGGTGCCGAGCCGGTCCATCCGTTCGGCGAATCTCATGCTCGGCGCCCGATGGTCATGCGGCTGAAATTCTAGCCGTCGCAGTTTCTAGCGGGCGGCCTGAGTGCCATGATCTCTGGGGATGAACCGGATTTGGAACAGCAAGCTGCTGCGCGCCGCCCGGCAGACCCGGCTGTCGACCAAGATCCTGGTCTTCTTCATCGTCGCCAGCGTCGGGCCGCTGTACCTGCTCCTGGCCCTCGACGACGCCGCCAACACCGGCATCCTGCGCAAGCAGCAGCTCGAGAACCTGAGCAGCCAGTCGGTCTCCCTGGCCTCCCAGATCCAGGGCCAGCTGGTCGACTGGACCCGCAGCGCCGACCGCCTCGGCCGCGCCCCCGAGGTGGTCCGCCTGGCCCAGGGCGACGGCAGCGGCGCCGCCGACCTCGCCGCCACCCTGCGCGGGGTGCCGGCCACCGACCCCAGCATCAGGGTGGCCTTCGTGCTCGGTCTCAACGGCCAGGTGGGGGCCAGCAGCGACCCCGCCCTGATCGGCAGCAACGACTTCGCCCAGGCCCAGTTCTTCAAGCTCGCCGCCCAGGGCAACCCCTCGATCTCCGACCTCTCCGTCGACCGCGGGGCCCCGGTCCCGGTGCTCTACGTCTCGACCCCGGTGCGCGACCCGCTGGGGCACGTCCTGGCGGTGTCGGCCCTGCGCGCCGACCCCCAGCGGATCTTCGACTTCCTCAAGCCGACCCTCCTGGGCGGGTCCCGCCAGGGGCTGCTGCTGGACGAGCACGGCATCGTCATCGGCGCCAGCGACATCCTCAAGAGCCAGGTTCTGTACCACAGCCTGGGCCCGCTCAACGACACCGAGCGGCAGCAGATGAAGGCCGCCGGCAACTTCGCCGGCCAGGACATCCCCAGCCTGGGGATGACCGACCTCAGCGAGGCGATCACCGCCGCCACCCAGACCGGCAACACCTCGTCGTACTTCAAGCCGACCGGGCAGACCGAGGTCTTCGGGTTCGCGCCGGTGCCCCAGAACAGCGACTCCACCCAGGTCCAGCTGCCCCGCTGGACGGTCCTGGTGGCCCAGCCGGAGTCCGTCTTCCTGGCCCCCGAGGGGCAGCAGACCCGCAACACCGCGACCTACACCACGGTCGCCGCGCTGGTCTTCGTCCTGACCATCTTCATCGTCGCCCGCTTCTTCGAGCGGACCGAGCGGCAATCGCTGACCGACTCCCTGACCGGCCTGCCCAACCGCCGCTACTTCCACGAGATCCTGGACCGCGAGCTGACCCGCAGCGAGCGCACCCACCGGGCGCTGTCGATCATCAACGTCGACCTCGACCACTTCAAGCTGGTCAACGACGAGTACGGCCACAGCAAGGGGGACGAGATCCTGCGAGGCTTCGCCAAGGTGCTCAAGGACCAGGTCCGCTCGATCGACCTCCCCGTCCGCTACGGCGGCGAGGAGTTCATCGTGCTCCTGCCCGACACCGACAAGGAGGGCGCGGCCCTGGTCGCCGAGAAGATCCGGCGGGCCACCGACCGCCTCTCCATCCCCCGCCTGGGCTCGATGGCCGGGCGCAAGGTCACCGCCTCGGCCGGGGTCGCCACCTTCCCCCTCGACGCCACCGACGGCGAGCAGCTCCTGCGCTGCTCCGACCAGGCCATGTACCTGGCCAAGAACCTGGGCCGCAACCAGGTCGTGGCCTACGGCACCGACTCCGGGGTGTCGTCGCTGTCCAAGCACCCCGAGCGGGTCCACCTCCTGGTCCAGAACGCCAACAAGGCCACCATCGAGGCGCTGGCCGCGGCCATCGACGCCCGCGACACCTACACCCACGGCCACTCCCACCGCGTCGCCGACTACGCCCGGATCATCGCCTCCGAGATCGAGGACGAGCCGGTCGACATGGAGTCCCTGCACCTCGGCGCGCTGCTCCACGACGTCGGCAAGATCGGGGTCTCCGACGTCCTGCTGCGCAAGCCGGGC
>DASZGP010000194.1:0-4266 GCA_035938695.1 Candidatus Dormiibacterota bacterium
ATCGAAAAAAACCGGGCCGATGACCCCGCGGAGCCTGCCAGGCCGCCGTTCATCTTCTACGAGGGGCCGCCCACCGCCAACGGCCTGCCCGGCGTGCACCACGTCCTGGCCCGCGCCTTCAAGGACCTCTTCCCCCGCTACAAGACGATGCGCGGCCACCGCGTGGTGCGCAAGGGCGGCTGGGACACCCACGGGCTGCCGGTCGAGGTGGAGGTCGAGAAGGAGCTCGGCCTGGAGCTCAAGAGCGACATCGAGAAGTACGGCATCGACGCCTTCAACCGGCGCTGCCGGGAGTCGGGCAACCGCTACATCAAGGAGTGGGTCGAGTTCACCCACCGCACCGGCTACTGGCTCGACCTCGACAACCCCTACGTCACCTACGAGACGCCCTACATGGAGTCGGTGTGGTCGCTGCTCAAGACGATGTGGGACAAGGAGCTGCTCTACAAGGGCTACAAGGTCGTGCCCTACTGCCCCCGCTGCGGCAGCCCGCTGAGCAGCCACGAGCTCTCGCTGGGATACAAGGACGACATCAAGGACCCCAGCGTCCACCCCATGTTCGAGCTGGACGACGAACCCGGGACCTACTTCCTGGCCTGGACCACCACGCCCTGGACGCTGCCCGGCAACGTCGCCCTGGCGGTCGGTCCGGACATCGCCTACGTGAAGGTCCGCACCAGGCCGGCGACGCTCGGCCACGAGGTCAACCTGATCTTGGCCGAGGCCCGCCTGGAGGTGCTCGACGGCGAGTACCAGGTGCTGCAGCGGCTGACCGCCAAGGACCTCGTCGGCAAGACCTACCGGCCGCTCTACAGCTACCTGCTGCCCAAGGAGCCGGCCTTCTTCGTGGTCGAGGCGGACTTCGTCTCTGACCAGGACGGCACCGGCGTGGTCCACACCGCCGCCGCCTACGGCGAGGACGACCTCCGGCTCTGCCAGCAGAAGGGCATCCCGGTGCGCCACGTGGTCGACCTCAAGGGTCAGTTCCTGCCCGAGGTCACGAAGTTCGCCGGGATGTTCGTCAAGGACGCCGACGTCCCGATCATGGTCGACCTTACGGAGCGCGGCCTGCTCTACAAGAAGGGCACCATCCGCCACACCTACCCGTTCTGCTGGCGCTGCGACACGCCGCTGCTGTACTACGCCATGGACAGCTGGTTCATCCGCACCAGCGCCTACCGCGACCAGCTGGTGGCCAACAACCAGGCCGTCAAGTGGGTGCCCGAGCACATCCGCGACGGGCGCATGGGCAACTGGCTGGAGGGCGCCGTCGACTGGAGCCTGTCGCGCTACCGCTACTGGGCCACGCCGCTGCCGGTGTGGGAGTGCGAGACCTGCGGGAAGCAGGTCTGCGTGGGCTCCGCCGCCGAGCTGGGGCTGCCGCCCGACGCCGACCTCCACCGTCCCCACATCGACCAGGTCACCCTGCCCTGTCCCGACTGCGCCGCGGCGGGCGAGGCGCCGCTCCCATCCGGAGCGGCGGCAGCCTCGGGGATCCCGGTGATGCGCCGGGTCACCGACCTGATCGACGTCTGGTTCGACTCCGGCGCTATGCCCTACGCCCAGTACCACTGGCCCTTCGAGCCGGACGGCGCCTTCGAGAACCAGTTCCCCGCCGACTTCATCTGCGAGGCCATCGACCAGACCCGCGGCTGGTTCTACTCGCTGCTGGCGATCAGCACCCTGGTCAGCGGCCGCAGCTCCTACAGGAACGTGATCTGCCTCTCGCACGTGGTCGACGCCGAGGGCAAGAAGATGTCCAAGACCAAGGGCAACGTGGTCGACCCGATGGAGATGATGGACGCCTACGGTGCCGACGCCCTGCGCTGGTACTTCTACACCGCGGTCAGCGCCGGCACCGAGTACCGGGTCGCGCCCAGGATGTTCGAGGAGGTGGTGCGCCGCTTCCTGCTGATTCTCTGGAACACCTACTCGTTCTTCGTCACCTACGCCAACCTCGACGGCTTCACGCCGGGCCGGCAGCCGCGGATCCCGGTCGCCGACCGGCCGCTGCTCGACCGCTGGCTGCTGGCCGAGCTGCACCAGACCGTGGCCCGGGTCACCGCGACGCTGGAGGACTTCGACGCCACCGCCGCCGGCCGGGCCATCGAGGCCCTGGTCATCGACCTCTCGACCTGGTACGTGCGCCGCTCGCGGCGCCGCTTCTGGAAGTCCGACTCCGACGCCGACAAGCTGAGCGCCTACCAGACGCTGCACGAGTCGCTGCTGACGGTGGCCCGGCTGCTGGCGCCGTTCACGCCGTTCCTGGCGGAGGAGATCTACGGCAACCTGACCCGCGGGATGGAGGGCGCCCACGACTCGGTCCACCTCGACGACTGGCCCGAGCCGGACGCGAGCGCCCAGGACCTCGAGCTGCTGCACCACATGCACCACGCGCGGCGGATCGTGGAGAAGGGCCACCGCCAGCGCGACGTGCTCCAGATCAAGGTCCGCCAGCCGCTGCGGGGGGCCACCGTGCCCCGGCCGGAGCCGGTGGCGGACTCCGCCGCCCACGGTGCCACGCCGGCCGCCACGGGCACCCTCCTGCCCGAGCTGGAGACCATCGTGCTGGACGAGCTCAACCTCAAGTCGCTGCGCTACCACGACGGCGGCGGCGGCGAGGTCGTGCTGGACACCGAGATCGACCGCGAGCTGCGCCTGGAGGGCCTGGCCCGCGACCTGGTCCGGCGGGTCCAGGAGACGCGCAAGCAGGCGGGCCTGAACATCGACGACCGGATCGCGCTGGCCTGGGCGGCCCCCGACGGCGACGTCGCCGAGGCCTTCTCGGCCTGGACCGAGCACATTGCCGCGGAGACCCTGGCGACCTCCGTCGAGCGCGCACCCTATGGCGCCGGGGAGCAGCCCGGCTGGGCCTTCCAGCACCAGGTCAAGATCGACGGGGCTCCGGTCTGGCTGGGCCTGCGCGTCGCCCCCTGACCGGGGCCCCGCGCAGCCTGCCTCGTGGGGTTGTGAGCTATACTCGCGGCCACTGCGGGGGCAGCTTGGAGATTTGGAGTCATTTGACGTGAGCGTGGATCTGGCGCAGACGCGCGCCGACCTGGAGGCCCGGCTGGCCCGGCTCGACGACGAGCTGGGGAACCTGGAGAAGGGCCGCGAGGCGGCGCGCCAGGGCAAGGACGAGTACTCGGGCTACGGCAACCACATCGCCGAGGCCGCCACCGAGACCTTCGAGGCCGAGCGCGACCTCAGCCTGATCGACAACCTGGAGCACATGCGCGCCCAGGTCAGGGAGGCGCTCAGGCGGGTCGAGGACGGCGCCTACGGGCTCTGCCAGACCTGCGGCAAGGTGATCCCGGCCGAGCGCCTGGAGGCGCTGCCGTTCGCCACCCAGTGCGTCGTCTGCAAGTCGCTCCCGGCCTCCGACTGAACGGCGCGGCCTAAGATTTACCACCCCCCACGAAGCGGGCTTCGTGAGGACCCCGAGCCGGCCGCGCCGAGCGGCCTTCCCGATTCCGCCGGAGGCGCCCGTGATCCTGCTCGTCCTGGCCGTCCTGGTCTTCGTCGCGGACCGGCTGACCAAGCTCCTGGTCCAGCGCATGGCGCTCGGCTCCAGCCTGCCGCTGCTGGGCGGCGCGGTCAGCATCGACCATGCCCAGAACACCGGCGCCGCCTTCAGCGTCGGGCTGGGCCTGGGCAACCTGTTCCTGGTCTTCGCGCTGGCGGCCGCGGTGGGGATCGTGATCGTCTACCGCCGCCTGCCGCCGGGCGACCTCTGGATGCGGGCGGCGCTGGGGATGGTGCTGGGCGGCGCCCTGGGCAACGCCCTCGACCGGGTGCTCTACGGGTCGGTGACCGACTTCATCGACCTCCACTGGTGGCCGGTCTTCAACGTCGCCGACTCCTCCATCGTGGTGGCGGCGGTGATCCTGGCCTGGCGGCTCGGCCGCAAGCCGGAGGCGGCGTGAGCCCGCGCAGGGCGGCGCCGGCGGCGGGCGAGCCGGCGGCCCCGGTGGCCGGCGAGCCTCCCGCCGCGGCGCCCGCGGACCGGGGGTCGCACCCCGTCGTCCTGGTGGCCCAGGCGCCGGAGGACCGCCTCGACCGCTTCCTGGCCGCGTCCGGGCGCCTGCCCTCCCGGGTGGTGGCCACGCGCCTGATCCGCGAGGGCCAGGTGGAGGTCAACGGCCGCCCGGCCCGGGCCAGCCGGGCCCTGGTGGCCGGCGACCGGGTCAGCTTCGTGGCCCCGCCGCCCGCGCCGTCGGACCTGGAGCCGGAGGCGATGGCGCTGTCTGTCCTCTACGAGGACGA
>DASZGP010000195.1:0-4208 GCA_035938695.1 Candidatus Dormiibacterota bacterium
CGGCGGTGGCCAGGGTGCCCAAGCCGATCGCCGCCAGGACCGTCGCCGGCTCGACGTACAGGCGCGTGCCGGAGACGTCCTGGCCGGCCAGGGCGACCAGGGCCCGCAGCGCCAGGGCGGCGGGGATGCCGGCCAGGGCGCCGGCGGTCGACGCCACCAGCCCGACCACCACCGCCTCCCCGACCACGCCGAGCCAGATCTGCCCGCGGGTCTGGCCCAGGACCCGGAGCAGGGCCAGCTCCCGCCGCCGCTGCCAGGTCAGGGTGCCCAGGGTGTTGAGGATGATCCCGGCCCCGATCACCGCCGCCAGCAACGAGAGCGCCAGCAGCAGCGCGGTCAGCGATCCCGAGCGCCGGGTCAGGTTCTCGACCTGGGCGTCGGCGAACTCCCGGCTGGTGATCGCCGAGGTGCCGTCGTCGGGGAGCGCCGCCGCCACCCTGGCCCGCAGCTGGTCCGGCCCCACCCCGGGCCGGGCGGCCAGCTCCAGGAGGTCCCACTGCGGCCCCAGCCGGAGCAGCCGCTGGGCCCAGGCGGGGTCGACGAAGACCGCCCCCACCCCGGTCAGGTCGCCGCCCTGGCGGGGCGCCACCAGCCCCACCAGCCGCGCCGGCTGGGGCGAGGCGAAGTCCAGGGATACCTGGATCGGGCCACCCGGCGCCAGCCCGTCGGCTCTGGCGGTGGCCTGGTCCAGGACCACCTCGCCGTCGGCCGCCGGGGCCCGGCCCGAGACCAGCGTGAAGGGCGAGATCCGGGGCACCGCCGGCCAGCTGTAGGCGTAGGTGGGGCGGTGGGCGTTGAGGAAGGCGCCCCCCGGGGTGACCAGCTGGCCGAGCCGGACGATCTGGCCCTGGGCCACCGCCACCCCGGCCACCGGCCGCACCTGCGCCAGCATCGCGTCGGGCACCGGGGCGAAATCGCTGATGCCCTGCTTGCGATCGGTCTCCGGGCCGCGCACGTAGACGTCGACGCCCGAGGTCACCTGCCGCAGCAGCAGGTCGTAGCTGTGGCGCACGCTCTGGGCCAGGATCGCCGTCCCGGAGACCAGGGCGACGCCGAGGACGATGGCGCTGGCCGCCAGCGCGAAGCGCAGCCGCCGGACCAGCGCCCCGACGACGATCAGCCTCAGCACACCCGCCTCGCCGCCACCGGGTCGAGGATATCGGCCCGCCATGCTGGTCTCAGAGCATCAGGTTAGGGCTGCACGAACGATGGGTTAAATCGATGTCCGGCCGGCCCGGCCGCGGCTAACATCCCGGCGTGCCGACCTTGCCCCGTGCCCTCGCCGCCCTCGCCTGCCTCCTCGCCCTCGGCGCCTGCGGCACCACCGCCGCGCCCGAGCACGCCCAGCGCCGGCCCCAGCGCGCCGGTGATCTCGGTCTCCCTCAGCGACGCCGGTTGCCGCCCCCAGGACTTCAACCTCCACCCCGGCACGGTGATCTTCGCGGTCAGCAACGCCGGCTCGACCAAGGTCGAGGAGATGGAGATCTCCGACGGCCAGGGCCACGTCAAGGGCGATGTCGAGGGCGTCGCGCCGGGGCAGTCCAAGTCCTTCGTGGTCGACCTCAAGGCGGGCAGCTATCGCGTCCGCTGCCCCCAGGACGCCCCCACCGGCGGCACCATCACGGTTTCCTGACACGGCGACCCTCTCCCCCGCCCCCGGCGCGGTGACCGCCGCGGCCCGGCTGGTCGACGCGGTGCGGGTCTTCGACGCCGCCGGCAGCCCGGTCCGGGCCCTCGACGGGGTCAGCCTGGAGGTCGAGAGCCACCGCTTCACCGTCGTCACCGGGCCGTCGGGGTCGGGCAAGTCGACGCTGCTGCACTGCCTGGCCGGCCTCGACCGCCTGACCTCGGGGCGGGTCTTCATCGGCGACGCCGAGCTCGGCGGCCTCGACGACGGCGCCCTGACCCGGCTGCGCCGGGAGCGGGTGGGGGTGATCTTCCAGTCCTTCAACCTGCTGGCCGGCTTCGACGTGGTCGACAACCTGACCCTGCCCTCGATCGTCGCCGGGCACCGGCCCGACCCCGCCTGGTTCGACCACGTGGTCGACACCCTGGGCCTGCGCCAGCGCCTGCGCCACGTCCCGGCCCAGCTCTCCGGCGGCCAGCGGCAGCGGGTGGCGGCGGCGCGGGCGCTGATGACCAGACCCGACCTGATCGTGGCCGACGAGCCCACCGGCAGCCTCGACAGCCAGACCGGCGCCGAGCTCCTGGACCTGCTGCGCACCGCCGTCGCCGACCTCGGCCAGACCGTGGTCATGGTCACCCACGACCCCGCGGCGGCGGCCCTGGCGGACCGCGCGCTGACCCTCCGCGACGGTCGGCTGGTGCCCGCCTAGGGGCTCGGGCGGGGGCTCGGCGGGGGCACCCCGGGGAACAGCGGGCTGGGCGAGGGCAGCGCCGGGATGGTGGCGTCCGGGGCGGCCCGGAAGGCCAGCCAGCGGTCAGTCAGCCGCTGCTGGGCGGCGGCCTCCGCCTCCCAGTCGAGCCGCATCACGGTGACTCCCGCGAGCAGCGCCCGGAGCCGCAGCGAGCGGTCGTCGGTGGGGACCACGCCGGACCGCGACGGCGCCACGTAGGAGCGGCCCACCAGCCGCTGGGCGTCGGCCGACCAGAGGTAGGCCAGCAGCGCGTGGGCGTTCTTGGGGTTGTGCCCGCCCCTCACCGTCGCCGCGCCGAAGGGCAGCGCGAGGGTCGCCGGGGCGGAGCCCGCCGAGGTCGGGAACCAGATCCCCAGGTTGACGAACTGGTCGATGTCGTTGAGGTTCTCCTGGAGGTCGCCGTTGGCCGCCCGGGCGCCACCCAGCGACTCCACCCGGCTCATGACGTCGGTGGTCTGGTAGTGCGCCGAGACGCTGCCCTCGAGCTGACGCAGGTAGGCGAACGCGGCGTCCTCGCCGAGGGTGTGGGTGAGCAGCTCCAGCGCGGCGAAGCCGTCCAGGCCGCGGTCGGGCCGAGAGGTCAGCACCTGCTGGTGGTAGGGGGCCGCCAGCAGGTCGTCCCAGGTGCGCGGCGGCGGCTGGTCGAGCGCGGGGTCGTAGGTCCAGGAGGCGTAGTTCTCGACCAGGGTGCACCAGCGCCGGAGCCGGTCGCAGCGGTCCCCGGCGACGCCCACGGCCTCCGGCAGCCCGCCGGTGCCGAGCAGGTTCTCGGCCGCCGCGGTGGAGATGAACGGCGGCTCGGCGATGACCACGTCGGCGTAGGGCCGGCCGGCCTCGGTCCGCAGCCGCGCCAGGAGCTGGTCGCTGGCGGCGTCGGCGAAGAAGATCCGGACCTTGCAGTCCAGCTCGAAGTTGCTCAGGACCTCGGAGTACCAGTAGTCCAGCCCGCGCGCCGAGTAGAGCACGACCTGGCCCTGGTCGGTCCCGGCGCAGTACGCCGGCATCGAAGCCGCCGACGGCGAGGACCTGGGATGGGTGGCGGCCAGGCTGGGGCCGGCGCAGGCGGTCAGCAGCAGGGTCGCCGCCAGGGAAGCGAGCCGCCGGCCCTGACGCCGGCGGCCCGTCCGACCGGTCAGGCCCAGTCGATCGCCCCCGCCATCGTGGCGTTCACCGTCTGCGTGCCGCACAGGTCTCCTGGATGGACGTTGACGTCGGTGACCGCCATCGCGGCGCTGCCGGCGCCGAGCGGGGCGGTGATGGTGGTGACGATATATCCGTCGTGGTACAGCCCGGCGCTGATCCCGCCGGCGACCAGGTGGAGGGTCTCCGGCCCCTGGGCCGACGCGGCGACCATCACCCCGCTGATCCGCATCTTGAGGATCACGCCGTTGATGGTGGTGGTGCCGTAGGTCCCCTGGGCCGCCTCCAGCTCGGCGGTGATGAAGAAGCCGTCGTACTCGCCGCCGAGGCTGGACACCCCGCAGCTGGTCGAGACCCCGGCGATGGTCGCGGAGCTGAAGTCGAAGTAGGCGCCGCCGTAGTCGGCGGCGATCGCGAACGGCGTCGCGCCGCCGCCCGCGTCGACGTGGACCCCGCTCAGCGAGAAGGGCACCGAGAGTCCGTACATGGTGCCGCCGGTGCCGCTCAGGGTACCCACGCTCTCGAAGACCAGGTGCCCGTGCTGGACGTCGGTGCCGGCCGCCAGCGCGGTCCTCGGCACGCTCGATACCGCGGCCAGGATGGCGGCGACGGCCGCCAGGATACGTCGATCGAACAAGGCCAAACCCTCCCTGGGATGCCCCGCGGCCGGTCGCCCGGGCGCATTCGCGG
>DASZGP010000196.1:0-25427 GCA_035938695.1 Candidatus Dormiibacterota bacterium
TCATGATGTCGACCGGGATGCCGCGGCCGTTGTCGGCGACCGATGCCCGTGGCCTGCACCACCTCCTCTACGAGATCGTCGACAACTCCATCGACGAGGCCATGGGTGGCCACGCCGACCGGATCCTGGTCACGCTCCACGAGGACGGTTCCGCTTCCGTGCGCGACAACGGCCGCGGCATCCCGGTCGACATCATGCCCAAGCAGAAGAAGCCAGCGCTGGAGGTGGTGATGACCGTCCTGCACGCCGGCGGCAAGTTCGGCGGCGGCGGCTACAAGGTGTCCGGCGGCCTCCACGGCGTCGGCATGTCGGTGGTCAACGCGCTCTCCGAGAAGACCCAGGCGACCGTCTACCTCAAGGGCAAGGTCTACTACCAGGAGTACTTCCGGGGCAAGCCGGTGGCGCCGATGCAGACGCTCGGCTCGACCACCGAGCGCGGTACCCTGATCCGCTTCTACCCCGACCCCCAGGTCTTCGAGACTCTCGAGTTCCGCTGGGAGACCGTCGCCCACCGCCTCCGCGAGCTGGCCTTCCTGAACAAGGGCGTGACCATCACCCTGGTCGACGAACGCCACGCGGCGGAGGCGGCGGAGGTCGCCACTGACTCCCTGATCGCGACCCCCGACCCCGGTTACACGTTCTACTTCGAGGGCGGCCTGAAGTCCTTCGTCAAGCACCTCAACCGGGGGCTGGGGGCGATCAACATCCCGCCGGTCTACGTCGAGCGCGAGATCGAGGGCAACATGGTCGAGGTCGCGCTGCAGTACAACGCGGGGTTCAGCGAGAACGTCCTGGCCTTCGCCAACAACATCAACACCGCCGAGGGCGGCACCCACCTGACGGGCTTCCGCAGCGCCCTGACCTCGGTGCTCAACAAGTACGCCCGGCAGGCCCAGCTGATCAAGGAGTCCGACCCCAACCTGGGCGGCGACGACGTCCGCGAGGGGCTGACGGCGGTGATCTCGGTGAAGATCCAGGAGCCCCAGTTCGAGGGCCAGACCAAGACCAAGCTGGGCAATTCGGAGGTCGCCGGGCAGGTCCAGTCGGTGTTCTCCGACGGGCTGATGGAGTACCTCATGGAGCACCCCTCGGAGGGGCGGCGGATCATCGAGAAGTCGGTGATCGCGGCGCGCGCCCGGGAGGCCGCCCGCAAGGCCCGCGACCTGGTCCAGCGCAAGTCGCTGCTGGAGTCCGCGACGCTGCCCGGCAAGCTGGCCGACTGCTCCGAGCGCGACCCCTCCCGCTGCGAGCTCTTCATCGTCGAGGGCGACAGCGCCGGCGGCTCCGCCAAGCAGGGCCGCGACCGCCGCTTCCAGGCCATCCTCCCGCTGCGGGGCAAGATCCTCAACGTCCACAAGGCCCGCGAGGACAAGGTGCTGGCCTTCGAGGAGATCCGCAACCTGATCACCGCCCTGGGCTGCGGCATCGGCGAGAAGTACGACGTGGCCAAGCTGCGCTACCACTACATCGTCATCGCCACCGACGCCGACGTCGACGGCGCCCACATCCGCACCCTGCTGCTGACCTTCTTCTGGCGCTACATGAAGGACCTCATCGACCTCGGCCACATCTTCATCGCCCAGCCGCCCCTGTACAAGATCAGCAAGGGCAAGTCGGTGGCCTACGCCTACAGCGACAAGCAGCGTGACGAGGAGATCCGCAAGCTCGGCGACAAGGGCGCCAAGCCCGAGATCCAGCGCTACAAGGGCCTCGGCGAGATGAACCCGGAGCAGCTCTGGGAGACCACCATGGACCCCACCCACCGCATCCTCCTGCGGGTCACCTCCGACGACGCCGCCAGCGCCGAGCAGCTCTTCGAGACCCTGATGGGCATCGAGGTCGACCCCCGCAAGCAGTTCATCAAGACGCACGCCAAGACGGTCAGGAATCTCGACATCTGAGTCGGCCGCGATGGATGGGCGTACGGTGCCGGAATGACGGCGGTGTGTGTGGCGCTCGACGCCATGGGAGGCGACAACGCTCCGGGAGCCATCGTCGCCGGCGGCCTCCAGGCGCTGGCGGTCGACGCCGACCTGGAGCTGATCCTGGTGGGCCGCGAGGCCGACGTCGAGCGGCTCCTGGCCGGGGCGCGGATCGACTCCGAGGCGCGCTCGCGGGTCCACGTGGTCAACGCCACCGAGGTGGTGGAGATGGACGAGCACCCGGCCAACGCGGTGCGGGTCAAGAAGGACTCCTCGATCAACGTCGGCGCCCGGCTGGTGGCCGATGGCAAGGCCGACGCCTTCGTCTCCGCCGGCAACAGCGGCGGGGTGATGGCGGCGGCGGTGTTCGGGATGCGGCGGCTGCCGGGTGTCGACCGGCCGGCGATCGGCGCCATCCTGCCCACCAAGACCGGCCAGACCCTGCTCCTCGACGCCGGCGCCAACACCGAGGTCAGACCCGAATACCTGTTCCAGTTCGCCCTCCTGGGCGACGCCTACGCCCGGCGGGTCCTGGGGGTCGAGAAGCCACGGGTCTGCCTGCTCTCCAACGGCGAGGAGGAGGGCAAGGGCAACCAGCTCACGGTCGACGCCTACCCGCTGCTGCGCGAGTCCAGTCTCGACTTCCGGGGCAACATCGAGGGCAAGGAGGTCTTCAACGGCCTGGCCGACGTGGTGGTCACCGACGGTTTCACCGGCAACGTGGTGCTCAAGACCGTCGAGGGGGTCGCCGACTTCCTCTTCTCGACCATCCGCGCCGAGGCCAGGAAGTCGGCGCTGGGGGTGCTCGGCGGGCTGCTGCTCAAGCCCAGCCTGGCCGGCATCAGGGAGAAGGCCGACTGGCGCAAGGTCGGCGGGGCGCCGCTGCTGGGGGTCAACGGCATCTGCGTCATCGCCCACGGCCGCTCCGACGCCGAGGCCACCAAAAACGCCGTGTTGCGCGGCGCCGAGGCGGTCCGGGGAGGGCTGCTGGAGGCCATGCGGATGGCGACGACGGAGATCAGGCACGGTGCGCCGGCCGACAAGGACGACCAGGTCGAGGCCGGCACGGCCCGCGCGGCCGTAGAGCCCACTGGAGTGGGCTAAGATAGGCCCATGGCTCGCATCCACGTGAATCTTGACGACACGCTGCTGCGCCGTCTCGACGGCATAGTCGGGGTGCGCGGGCGGACCGCGTACCTGGACCAGGCGATCCGGGAGAAGCTCGACCGGGAGCGCCGCTGGGAAGGGATCATGGCAGCTTCCGGAGCCGCTCCGGATGACGGCACGCACCCCTGGGACGGGATGCCGGCGGCGGAGTGGGTGGCGCGGGAGCGGGCGGCCGGCAGCAAGCGCGACTGGACGCCGGGCAAATAGCGACGAACATTGGCTCTTGTCCTCCTCGACACCTCTGTGCTGATCGCCCATCTGCGTGGGTCGGCTGAGGTGACCCGGAGGCTGATCGGCATGCAGGGAGGTGGAGACATGGCCTGCACCTGTGGCGTGATCGCCCTGGAGGTGGAGCGGGGTGCCCGGGCGGCCGAGATACCCAGGAT
The DNA here is from genome assembly GCA_035938695.1 of Candidatus Dormiibacterota bacterium. Classification (GTDB taxonomy): domain Bacteria; phylum Chloroflexota; class Dormibacteria; order DASZGP01; family DASZGP01; genus DASZGP01. The sequence goes on from DASZGP010000196.1 coordinate 3,476, forward strand.
CAGGCGACTGCTGGATTCCCTGGTTGAGCTTCCGGTGTCGGTCAGTGCCGGTCTCGTCGCCGGGCGTTGGCAGGCTGCCTATGGAAAGCGCGGAGTCAGGCTCGGTGATGCCGATGTGCTGATCGCCGGCGCGGCCCACGCCGCGGGGGCGGTTGTGGCCACCGCGAACGTCCGGCACTTTCCGATGCCCGAGCTGAAGGTGGAGGAGTGGCCGTCGACATGAGCGACAGCAACCGCAGACGCCGCGTCGTGGTCACCGGCCTGGGCACCGTCAACGCCATCGCCAACGACACCGACGCCTTCGCCGACGCGCTGGTCGAGGGCAAGAACGGCATCGCCCCCATCGAGGGCTGGGACATGAACGGGATGCCGACCCGGATCGCCGGGCAGGTCAAGAACCTCGACCTGGCGCGGCGCATCGAGGCCCGTGACCTGCGCCGCACCGCGCGCTTCACCCAGCTCGCGCTGATCGCCGGGCGGGAGGCGCTGGAGATGGCCGGCATCGCCAAGGACAAGGCCGCTGGGGATGTCGACCGCGAGCGCGTCGGGGTCTGCAACGGCACCTCGATCGGCAGCTTCAACGACATCGTCGAGACGGTGCTGGCCGGCGGTCCGGAGGCCAGCCGGGTGTCACCGTTCTTCGTGCCCCGCTCGCTCGGCAACATGGCCGCCGCCAGCCTGGCCATGGAGTTCGGCTTCCGCGGCGTCAATGACACCTCGATGACCGCCTGCGCCGCCGGCACCCAGGCCATCGGCAACGCCCTGCGGGCGATCCAGTACGGCGACGCCGACGCCATGCTGGCAGGCGGCTGCGAGGCCAACGTCTCCCGCTGGGGGATCGCCTGCTTCCAGTCGATGAAGGCCCTGAGCACCCGCAGCGAGGACCCCGAGCGGGCCAGCCGGCCCTTCGACCGCGACCGTGACGGCTTCGTCATGGGCGAGGGCGCCGGCTACATCTTCATCGAATCCGAGGAGCACGCCCTGGGCCGCGGCGCCAGCATCCTGGCCGAGGTCGCGGGCTTCGCCTCCACCGACGACGCCTACCACCAGGTCATGCCCGACGAGCATGGCACCGGCGCGGCCCTGGCGATGGAACGTGCGCTGCGCGACGCCGGGCTGGCGCCCGACGAGCTGGACTACGTCAACGCCCACGGCACCTCCACCCCGCTCAACGACCGCGCCGAGACCAGCGCCATCAAGCGGGCGCTCGGCTCCCACGCGATGAAGGTGGCGATCAGCTCGACCAAGTCGATGATCGGCCACACCCTGGGCGCCGCCGGCGGCATCGAAGCCGTCGCCACCGTCCTCCAGATGGTGCGCGGCTTCATCCATCCGACCATCAACTACGAGCACCCCGACCCCGACTGCGACCTCGACTACGTCCCCAACGCCGCGCGCCGGGTCGCGATCGGCAGCGCCATGTCAAACTCCTTCGGCTTCGGCGGCCAGAACGCCTGCGTCGTCTTTCGCCGCTACGGAGCCGCATGAGCACCGGCGCAACCTATGGCGACCCCGGCCGCAGCCCCCAGGGCGCATGCCCTGCGCGCAGCGGCGGAGCCGCGGAGCTGACGTTCGAGGCATGGCGGTCACGCCGGGCGTCGAATGCCTCCGGCGCCAACGATACGCCGGCATTAAATTGAGGTGACCCTTGGCTGACGACGAGACACAGGAACCGCGCAACATCGGCGTGGTCAACGACGCCGACATCGAGACCGAGATGCGGGCGTCGTACATGGACTACGCCATGTCGGTGATCATCTCGCGCGCGCTGCCCGACGTGCGCGACGGGCTCAAGCCGGTGCAGCGGCGAATCCTCTACGCGATGTACGACCAGGGGATGACCCCGGGCGCGCGTTTCAGCAAGAGCGCGGCGGTCGTCGGCGAGGTCATGAAGCACTACCACCCGCACGGCGACGCGTCGATCTACGACACCATGGTGCGCCTGGCGCAGCCCTGGAACATGCGGTACCCGCTGGTGCAGGGGCAGGGCAACTTCGGCTCCCAGGACGGCGACAGCGCGGCGGCGCAGCGCTACACCGAGGCCAAGCTGGCGTCGGCCGCGATGCAGCTGTTGGACGACCTGGAGAAGGAGACCGTCGACTGGATCCCCAACTACTCGGCGACCGTCACCGAGCCCAGCATCCTGCCCACGACGATCCCCAACCTGCTGGTCAACGGCAGCTCGGGCATCGCGGTCGGCATGACCACCAACATCCCGCCGCACAACCTCAACGAGGTCTGCGACGGCCTGACCGCCCTGATCGACAACCCCGAGCTGACCACCGAGGACCTGCTCGGGTACATCAAGGGTCCGGACTTCCCTACGGGCGGCGTGATCGTCGGCTCAGAGGGGATCAAGAACGCCTACGGCACCGGCCACGGCCGGATCATCGTTCGCGGCCGCTACGTCATCGAGGAGTCGCGCCAGGGCTACCAGCAGATCGTGGTCGAGGAGGTGCCGTACCAGGTCAACAAGTCGGCGCTGGTGGCCAAGATCGCGGAGCTGGTCGGCGAGAAGAAGCTGGAGGGCATCCGCGACCTGCGCGACGAGTCCGACCGCAACGGCATGCGCATCGTCATCGAGCTGAAGAAGGACGCCAACCCCAACACGGTGGTCGCCAACCTCTTCAAGCACACCGCGCTGCAGTCGACGTTCGGCGCGATCATGCTGGCGGTCGTCGACGGGCGCCCCCAGACGCTCAACCTCAAGCAGCTCCTGCAGAACCACATTGAGTACCGCCGCGACGTCATCACCCGCCGCACGCGCTACGAGCTGACCCGGGCCCAGGAGCGGGCGCACATCCTCGAAGGCCTCAAGATCTGTATCGACAACATCGACACGGTGATCCGGATCATCCGCGCCGCCGGTGACGAGGCCGAGGCCCAGCACAACCTGGAGACCCAGCTCAAGCTCTCGGAGCGGCAGTCCAAGGCCATCGTCGACATGCGCCTGGGGCGCCTGACCAAGCTCGAGGCGGGCAAGGTCGAGGCGGAGTACAAGGAGGTCATCGAGCGCATCGCCTACCTCGAGGACATCCTCGGCAACCCGCGCAAGGTGATGCAGCTGATCAAGGACGACCTCGTCGACCTGAAGAAGAAGTTCGGCGACGAGCGCCGCACCACCATCGCCTGGGACGCGTCGACCGACCTCGACATGGAGTCGCTGATCCCCACCGAGGACGTGGTCGTCACGCTCACCGACAAGGGCTACATCAAGCGCGTGCCGGCGACCACCTACAAGCCGCAGAAGCGCGGCGGCAAGGGGCTGCTGGGCGCCAAGTTCCGCGAGGAGGACTACGTCAAGCACCTGGTGGTGGCCAGCACCAAGAGCGACATGCTGTTCTTCACCGACAGCGGCCGGGTCTTCCGCATCCGAACCCACGAGGTGCCCGACGCGTCGCGGCAGTCCAAGGGCATCCCGGTCGTCAACCTGATCGACATCGAGCCGCGCGACACCATCACCTCGGTGGTGGCGATTCGGGAGTGGTCGGACGACCACTACCTGTTCAGCGCGACCCGTGACGGCATGATCAAGAAGACGCCGGCCATCGAGTACCGCTCGGTGATGCGCAACGGCAAGATCGCCATGGCCCTGCGCGACGACGACCGCCTGCGCTGGGTGGCCCAGACCAGCGGCAGCGACGAGATCCTCTTCGCCACCACCGACGGCAAGGCGGTGCGCTTCTCGGAGACCGAGGTCCGCCCGATGGGCCGCGACACCATGGGTGTCAAAGGTTTGACGCTGCGCCAGGGGGCGCACGCCGCCGGCATGGAGATCGTCAAGCCCGACGTCTTCGTGCTGGTGGTCAGCGAGAACGGCTACGGCAAGCTGACGCCGATCGACGAGTACCCCACGCACCACCGCGGCGGGCAGGGGGTCTACACCCTCCAGGTCACCCCCAAGACCGGCGAGCTGGTGGGCATCCGTGTCGTGGAGGACCGGGGCGAGGAGCTGATGGTCATCAGCACCAAGGGCCAGGTCATCCGCACCGACCTCTCCGAGGTCCGTATCGCCGGGCGCCAGACCCAGGGCGTGATCATCATGCGCCTGGCCGACGGTGACACCGTGGGCTCGATCGCCGGCGTCGGCGACCGCGAGGAGGTCGAGGAGGAGGGCTGACGCCGGGGCATGTGCCGGGCCGTGGCGTACGGGCCCGGCGCGTGCGAGAATCGGCGCCGAGCCCCCGCCATCGCGGCGGGGCCGAACCGTTCAGGAAGGGAATGGAAATGAAACCTGCTTCACGTCGCCTGTCGCTGGCCCGCGAGACCCTCCGGGAGCTCTCCGGCGCCGACCTGCTGGACATCGCGGCCGCGGGCCCGATCCCGGTCGTCAACCTCACCCAGCCCACGACCACGACCAACACCACCGGCCCCGGGAACCGCACCGACCTCGGCGCGCTGACCTACTGCATCTGCACCAGCGGCTTCCCCTGCCTGGCCTCGCACCCCATGTGCCCGCTGTAGGGCAGAGTCGCTGATCGCGGGGAGCCGGGTGCGGCTCTCCGCGCCTCCCTCAGCCTCCGGCGTCTCCCTCGTGGAGCTGCTCGTGGGCCCAGTCGAGGATGTCCAGGCGCCACAGGATCCAGGGCTCGTGGCGGGGCAGCTCCGCCAGCACGGTGGTCGCGAATGACTCGCTGAGACGCTCCGGCAGGCGCCGCTCGAGCGCCGTGGGGGCCGCGATGGCGTCCTCCAGGAGGATCTTCGCCAGCCGCTGGGTGCCCGGTCCCTCGGCGCCCCAGTCGGGGTCGCTGACGGGCAGCTCGCGGTTGACCTGGGGCCCGTCGACGGCGACCACGTGGCAGCTGTCCTTGAGCCGCCAGCCCCGATAGAGCCGGTCGTGGAGGGGGCCGCTCTCGACCTCGGCGCCGATCACCCCGGCCCTCCGCCGGACTGGCCGTCCGGCTCCGCTCGCGGGGTCAGCCAGCGGCGGACGGTGGCCACCCAGCCGGACGGGCGTCGCCCGGCGGTGTTGATCACCTGGACCTCCTGGCCCTGCGCCCGCCAGGCCGCGGCGGCGCGCTCCGCGTCGGCGGCGTCCTGGTACAGGTGGCTGGTCGGAGTGCCCTGCCGCCCCCGTCCCCGGCGGATGACTATGGAGCCCATGGAATTCTTCCTTCGCGCGGTCGCGCTGTGTCCGACCCTCAGCCTACGCTTGTGTTCCCCTGTCCATGCGCCTTTTCTTACGCCCTGGCCAACTGTTGCCCACATGTGAACCGCGCTCAGGCGCCTCCGGGGACCTTGGACAACAGCGTCTCGCGCTCGATGGCGTGGGCGAAGGCCTCGATGACGTCGGGGTCGTAGGCCCGCCCGGCCCCCGCGACGATGTCCGCCGCCGCCTCCCGCACCGGGCGGGCCGGACGGTAGGGGCGGTCGGTGGTGGCCGCGTCGAAGGAGTCGGCCACCGAGAAGACCCGGGCGGTCAGGGGGATCTCGTCCTCGGCCAGCCCGTCGGGGTAGCCGAGGCCGTCCCAGCGCTCATGGTGGTGGCGGACCAGCGGCACGGAGCGGTTCAGGAAGTCGAGGTTCTGGATCAGCGCCGAACCGATGATCGGGTGCTTGCGCATGATCTTCTGCTCGTCGGGGTCGAGCGGCCCCGGCTTCAGGAGGACGGCGTCGGGGACCCCCAGCTTGCCGATGTCGTGGACGGTGAAGCCGATCGCCTCCTCGTAGACCAGGGTGCCGGGGCTGACCATCTCGTGGAGGGTCATGGCGTAGTCCGCGACGCGCTGGATGTGGAGGCCGGTGTAGCCGTCGCGCAGCTCCACCGCCTGGGCCAGGATGCGGACCGTGGCCTCCTGGGCCTGGCGCAGCTCCGCGTCCTTGCGCTGGCGCCGGCGGGTCTCGCCGGCCAGCCGGTCGCGGAGGCTGTCGCGCTGGTAAGCGCTGGCCAGCAGCCCGGCGAAGAGCTCGACCACCCTGACCTCCTCGGTGCCGAACATCCGCCCCGGCTCACGCAGGGCGACCCGGATCGCCCCGATCCGGCTGCGCTCGACGGTCAGCGGGATCTCCAGGTGCCGGGGCGGCTCGCCGGGGCGGAACCAGCCATCCTCGTGGCCGGGGTCGCGTCGCGGCCCGCGCAGGCTGACCGAAACCTCGGGCGTGTTGAGCAGCTGTGACAGCTCGTCGGTGGCCGAGCGCAGGACCTCGGCGAAGGTCGGGGCACTGGCGGCACGGTGCAGCGAGCGGGTCAGGCGATCGAGGATCGCCAGCGACCGCGTGTCGAGCCAGGACTCGTTCTGAACAGCCATACCCTTCTCCCCATGACGGTAGGCCCGCCCCGGTAGCTTGTGGGCAACAGCGGTGTTACGAAGCCGTGGAAGAGGTTAGACGAGTTGGGGAACATTAGACTAGCTGCAATGCGAGGCTGGCACCCGGGCCGGCCGTGCGGAGGAAATCGTGGACCCCAGGACCCTGTACGTCATGTTCATCATCACCTTCACCATCCTGGCCTTCATGATCGGGGCCAGCGTCGCCCTGATGGCGATGACCGCCAACCTGGCGCCCGAGTCCGACGAGGGCGAGCCGGCCGCCTCCCACTGATTTGGACCGCTCCAGCTTCTACCTCCTCTTCGTCCCCGGCCTGACGGTGGCCGCCGTGGCGGTGGCCTTCGCCTTCATGGCGCTGGCGATGCGCCAGGGCCCGATCCGGCCCGAGACCAAGCGCGGCCTGGCCTCGCTGGCCGGGGTGCTGGTGGTGCTCGCCGGGCTGGTGGCGTTCGGGCTTCGCGGCCACTACACGCCGGTCTACCCGCACCCCGCCGTGCACCGGGCGGGCAAGGCTTGAGGCTGCGCTCGCCGGCCCAGCTGCGGATCGACGCCGCCACGCTGACGCCGGCGAAGGCGGCCAACCCCGAGCTCCTGGCGCCGTTCGCCAGGGCGGTCCACAACGCGCTCTGCCCGGTCTGCCAGGCGCGCGTGGTGGGGGTCGAGGACGCCGGCCCGGACGGCCCGCGGGTCCAGGTCACCTGCTTCGGAGACCCCGCCCACGTGTTCTTCTTCAGCACCGGGACGGGCCACGTCGCCGACCGTCCCGACGCCTACGGCGAGGTGCCCGAGGGCGCCGGGGTGGCGGAAGCATGAGCCACCTGCTGCTGGTCCACGGCTTCCCCCTCGACAGCCGGATGTGGCGGGCCCAGGTCGAGGGCCTGGCCGGCGTCCGTACCGTGCTGGCCCCCGACCTGGCGGGGCACGGCGCCGACCGCTCGGCGCCGGCGACGAGCCTGGATGGCATGGCGCGGCACCTGGCCGGCGTGCTCGACGCCGCGGGTATCGACGCCGTGGACCTGGGAGGCCTGTCGATGGGGGGCTACGTGGTCTTCGCCTTCCTGCGCCTCTTCCCCGAGCGGGTCCGCAGCCTGGCCCTGATCGATACCAGGCCGGGCGCCGACACCGAGGCCGGCCGGGCCGGGCGCGATGCCCTGGCGGCCGCCATCCGCGAGCACGGCGCGGCGGCGGCGCGCGACGCCATGCTGCCCAAGATGTTCGCCGGCCCGGCCTCCGAGGCCGTCAGGGCGGAGACCGAGCGGATGATGCTGGAGCAGCCGCCTGGGACGCTGGTGGCCGACGTGCTGGCGATGCGTGACCGTCCCGACTCCACCCCCGACCTGGCCGGGATCGCGGTGCCCACGCTGGTCGTCGTCGGCGCCGGCGACGTGATCACCCCCCCGGCGGAGGCCGAGGCGATGGTCGCGGCGATCCCCGGCGCCAGGCTGGAGCTGATCCCCGGCGCCGGCCACCTGGCCCCGGTGGAGCAGCCCGATGCCGTCAACGCCGCCCTGCGCCGCTTCCTGAGCTGACACTTCCGGCCCCGGGCTGTGCGCCCGGGACCGTGACTCCTGGGCCGGGCCAAAGTAAGATGCCGGAAGCAGTCGGCAGTTCAGCCGCGGGCCCTGGGGTTCCCGCGGCGCAGGGAGGCAGCATCAGCGCCACGCGTCCCCTCCAGCGCTCTCCGACCGATCTCCTGGTCCACTACTTCGAGGTCAACTTCGACGAGGTCGCCGAGGAGCTGGCGCGGGCCCTGGAGGAGTCCGGGCAGCCGCCGACCTCGCACGCCGGCGTGCAGCTCCGCCAGCGCGCGGCGTCCAACCTGCGGGAGCTGATCCGCAGCCTGATCGCGCTCCGCGCCCACCACGTCCAGGGGGTGGAGCAGGCGCTCCAGGTGGCCGAGGGCCTGCCCGGTCTGGAGCCGGGCGAGCGCGAGCTGATCCGGGGCCGGATGCTGGCCCTGATGTCCCGCTCGGCGGAGGCCGCGGCGGGGGTCGAGGCGGCCTTCGGGGCGCGCCCGGCGCCGACCGCCGAGCCGGCGGCTGGTCCGGAGATGGGTCACGCCTGGGTCATCGGCGATGCCCCCGACCGCCGGGCCACGCGGCGGGACGGCGGGCGCCGGGCCCCGGGGGGGGCGCCGGGCCAGGGCCCGCAGGGTTCTCCTGGCGGGGCCGCCAACGGCGCCGCGGCCCCCGGCGCCGCGATTGCCCCGAAGGGCCTCCCGGCCGCGACCGGCGGTCCGCCAGCTTCGGCCACGCCGGACGGCCCGGCGGTGGCAGGTGCCTCGACCCCGACCGGCGCTCCCGCGGAGAACGGCGCCCAGGCGGCCAGCGGTGCTCCGGCGTGGACCGACGTGCCGGTGGCCAACGGCTCCGCGGCGGCCGCGGGCCCGGCCGCCACCAATGGCGCGGCCAGCGCCGGGGAGACGCGCCGCCCGGTGTCGGGCGTCGCCTTCGACCAGCGCCACGGCCGGCCGGCGCCGATGGCCTCGGTGCTCCAGGCCCTGGTGGCCAAGGCCGTCGAGGTCCTCGGCGCCGACCTCTGCCAGGTCTTCCTGGCCGAGGAGGACGTCCTCACCCTGCGCGCCGAGGCCCCCCCGCCGACCGCCCAGGTTCACGGCCCGGGCGCGCTCTCGCCGGTGGCGGGCTTCGCCGGCAACGTGCTCCAGGCCGGCGCCGCCAGCACGGTGGTGGCGCGGGGCAACCTCGAGGGCTCGGAGCTGATCTGGCTCGACCGCGGCATCCACTCCCTGGCCGCCGTCGGCATGGGCAGCGCCGACCCCCGCAGCGGCCTGCTGGTCGTTGGCCGCGTCCGCCCCGAGCCCTTCGACAGCGACGAGCTGAGCATGATCCAGAACCTGGCCGTCGAGACCAGCCTGGCCCTGGCCAGCGCCGACCTGGTCTCCCGCGCCGAGGAGCTGGTGGTGCTGGGCGAGCGGCTCAAGCTGGCCCGCGAGATCCACGACGGCCTGGCCAGCGACCTCTCGGCGGTGGTCGCGCTCTTCAAGTACCACGAGCAGCGCCGCAAGACCGACCCCGAGGATGCCGACCGCCTGCTGGCCCAGATGCGCGGGCTGGTCGAGGACTCCCTGCGCAGCGCGCGCGACATCCTGGCCACCCTGCGGCCCCGGCAGCGCGTCCAGGGCAGCGTCGGCGACGCCGTGCGGCGGGCCGCCGACGAGTTCGCGAGGACCTACGGCGTCAACGCCCTGGTCTCGATCCTGGGCACCGACGAGAACCTTCTCAACGAGGAGCGCGATACCATATTCCAGGTTTTGCGGGAGGCCCTGACCAACGTCAGGAAGCACGCCCAGGCGTCGGCCATCGAGGTCTGCCTGGACATGCGTGGCCGCCCGTTCATCCTCACGGTGGACGACGACGGGGTGGGTATGGACACGGATGCGGCGATCGAGAAGTCGGGTTCCTTCGGCATCACGGGCATGCGCGAGCGCGCCGAGCTGGTGGGTGGCTGGGTCGACCTCGGCCGCAGCCCCACCGGCGGCACCCGCCTGACCCTCCACGGCGCCGACATCAGCCTGGCGGGCAAGCCATGAGCATGGAGCGCTTGCGCGAGGCTCGGCCCATGAGCATGGAGCGCTTGCGCGAGGCTCGGCCCATGAGCAACGAGCGCTTGCGCGAGGCTCGCCCATGAGCAACCAGCGGATCAGGGTTCTGATCGTCGACGACCGCCCCATCTTCCGCGCCGGCGCCCGCGGCATGCTCTCCGGCTACGAGCACATCACCGTGGTCGGCGAGGCCACCAACGGTGTCGAGGCGGTGGCCCAGGCGCGCGCCCTGAAGCCCGACGTGATCCTCATGGACATCAACATGCCGGTGATGGACGGCCCCGCCGCCACCGCCGCGATCATGAAGGAGACCCACGAGGTCGCCATCCTCGGCCTGACCGTCTCCGACCACGAGGACGACGTGGCCAACATGCTCAGCGCCGGCGCCTCCGGCTACATCCTCAAGGACAGCGGCCCCGAGGACCTCGCCCGGGCCATCGAGGACGCCCACGCCGGCCGCTTCCCGCTCGACCGCTCCGTCGCCCGCCGGATGGTCGACCGCCTCGCCGAAGCCCGTCCCCGCCCTCAGCTGCAGACCGCCGAGCCGCTGGCGCCCAAGGAGAAACAGGTTCTCACCCTGGTGGTCAAGGGCCTGCCCAACAAGGCGATCGGCAGCGCCCTGCGGATGAGCGAGGGCACCGTCAAGTCGCACCTGCGCAACATCTACCGCAAGCTGGACGTCGACAGCCGCGCCGCCGCGGCCGCCCTCGCCTCGCAGCTGGATCTGTCCGCGGAGTAACGTCGATCGTTGGACTGCTTGAGTCAGTTGAAGATGGCCTGGGTCGAAGACCCGCAGGTAACAACGTCCGCCGCCCCCCCGCTCTACTGGCTGAAGCCTCGCCTCACAGCGAACACGATCAGCACCAGCAGGCTGGCAATGGCGATAGCCAGGAACGGAGCGTACAGCCAGCGCTGCAGCGCGGACGCGCGTTCGCGGTAGACAGCCCGCGGCGCGATGTAGCCGACGGCACTCAACAACGTCGCCGCCAGAACCGACGCGAACCAAAAAGACGCGTCGTAGATCGGGGTATAGGCCGATCCAAGCATCAATGCCCGCCTCGGACCGTGTTCGTGTCGTAGCTGGATACGCTGGCTCCCACTCCCGGGCCAATCTGCGGGGTTATCACCCAGGTCCCGCTGTCCGACCAGCTATAGGTCAGCGACACGTCGATAATCGCGCCCAGGTTGATGTTGAAGTTGTGGAAGCAGCCCAGCACTCCCGCCGAGTTGTGCGCGTTCGTGAATGACCCGTGGAAGCCGGCCGAGGCCTGGGCGCCGGCTGTCCAGCCGTTGTTCGAGGCGGGCACGACGAAGCCTCCATAGCTCGCCGTGTAATCACTGCCGTGCACTACGTCCGGCCAGTTGTCGAAACCTGTTGAGCTGCCAACAGCTCCGTAGCCGTTCCCAGCGTCGGCGCTGGCGGTCATACCCGCACCGACCATTCCGCCCAATACCTGGGTCAGCGGGTTGCTGCACTTGCTTGAGTCCCAGAAGGCGAGGCACATCAGCCCTGAGGGATCGGTGGCGTTGAGAGGGTTGTCGCGGACGTAGCCGTATGCGCTCCGAGTGGTGGCCACCATGGGATCGCGAGAGAGGAACTGGGCGGTGGCGGGGTCGTAGAAGCGAGCGCGGAGGTAGACGAGGCCGGATTCGGAGTCGGTGTACTGGGAGGCGAAGCCGAAGGGGGTGGAGGCGCCTGTTGAGGAGGGGTTGCCGAAGGGGTCGTAGGAGGCGGAGCCGGCGGTGAGGCCGGAGGAGTTGGTGAGGAGGCGGACTGAGCCGAGCTGGTCCTCGTGGCAGTAGAGGACGGAGGAGCCGGAGATCTGCTCCAGGGGCAGGTCGGCGGGGCCGGTGACGTAGCTGACCGAGCCGTCCTGGAGCAGCAGGGGGAGGGCGGCGGAGGTGTTCCAGGTCTGCTGGGTGGTGGCGCCGGAGATGGTCTTGGCCATGCGCTTGCCGTCCCCATCATAGGCGTAGGTGGCGGTGGGGCCGTAGGCCACCAGGCGGTTGGCGGAGTCGTAGGTGAGGTTGGTGGTGGAGCCGGAGGTGGTCCTGGTGAGGCGGTTGCCGCGGGAGTCGAAGGAGAAGGTGGTGGCGCCGGCGGGGGGGGAGGCGCAGGCGGAGGAGCCGGTGGTGGCGGACCAGCAGAGCTGGTCGGCGGAGTCGTAGGCCTGGGTCAGGGAGGCGAGCTGGGTGGGGTGGTCGGCGGCGTCGTAGGCGTAGTTGGGGGTGCTGGGGCTGTTGAAGTTGGAGAGGCGGCTGGTGGGGTCGTAGCCGTAGCTGGTGGAGCCCTCGGAGGTGAGGCGGTTGAGGCTGTCGCGGGAGTAGGAGAGGCCGAGCAGGGTGTTGCCGCCGGAGGTGTAGGAGATGGCCATGGTGCGGTCGGAGTTGTCGGGGGTGAAGGTGCCGGTGACGCCGTTGGGGTAGAGGATCTGGGTGAGGTTGGAGCTGGGGTCGTAGTTGACGGTGGTGGAGTGGCCGAGCCAGTCGGCGATGGTGTGGAGGCGGCCGGCGTCGTCGAAGCCGCGGCTGACGGAGCCGGTGGCGCCGGGGTAGGCGATGGAGGTCAGCTGGCCCTTGAGGTCGTAGGAGAAGCCGAGGTGGGCGCCGGCGCCGTTGGTCTGGTCGGTGAGGCGGTGGAGGGAGTCCCAGGCGCTGACGGTGGCGCCGGTGCCGTCGAGCATGGTCAGGCGCTGGCCGTCGGCGTCGTAGGTGAAGGCCACGCGGGGGGTGGCGCCGTCGGGGTAGAGGACGGCCACGGGCTGGTTGGCGGGGTCGAACTGGAAGAAGGTGGGCTGGTTGGTGGCGTCGACCTGGCGGGTCCGGTTGCCGGCGCTGTCGTAGGCGTAGGTGGTGAGGCGGCCGAGGGGGTCGCTGACGCTGGTCTGGCGGTTGAGGGCGTCGTAGGTGTAGGTGGTCTGGTGGGTCAGGCCGTCGGTCTGGGCGGTGACGTTGCCGGCGCCGTCGTAGGTGGTCTGCAGGGTGGAGGTGTCGGGGCGGGTGACCTTGGTGAGCTGGTTGTCGGCGTCGTAGGTGTTGGTGGTCTGCTTGCCGGCGGGGTCGGTGGTCTGGAGCAGGTTCTCGTTGGGATCGTAGGCCAGCTGGGTGGCGTGGGAGAGGGGCGGGGGGTCGGTGACCCGGGTGCGCTGGTAGAGGTTGTCGACCTGGTAGGACCAGGTGAAGTTGGCCGGGGTGCCGCCGCTGACGTTGCCGTCGGGGGTGACCATGGAGGTCTGGCGGCCGATGCCGTCGTAGAAGTGGGTGGTGCGGTCGCCCAGGGGGTCGGTGGCGCTGGCGAGGTCGCCGTAGGCGTCGTAGGTGAAGTGCCAGAGCTTGCCGTCGGCGTCGGTGACCTGGGTCAGGTCGCCGGGGTGGGCGGAGTCCTGGTAGGCGTAGCCGAGGGTCATGGTCTGGCTGGTCCCGGCCAGGGGCCGGGAGGTCTGGGTGAGGTTGCCGTTGGCGTCGTAGACGTTGGTGGTGGTGACCAGCAGGGGGTCCTGGACGGTGAGCGGCTCGGCGAAGGAGTTGTAGGTGCTGGTGGTGGTGCGGCCGAGGGGGTCGGTGGAGGTGAGCACGTTGCCCTGGGCGTCGCGGGTGAAGGTGGTCCAGCCGCCGTTGGGGTCGCCGACCTGGCTGAGACCCAGGCTGGAGCTGTCCCAGCGGTAGGTGGTGAGGGCGGCCTGGGCGGAGCCGGCGCCGCGGGTCTGGGCGGTGAGCATGTTGAACATGTACTCGTCGACGGTCTGGTTGCCGCGGGGGTCGGTGACCGTGGTGGTGGCCTCGGGGCCGCTGGCGGCGTAGGCGAAGGCGGTGAGGCGGCCGAGCCCGTCGTACTGGCGCAGGACCCTGGGCTGGGCGGCGCCGTCGTAGACGTTGGCGACGCCGGCGAAGCCGCCGTCGGAGGTGGTGTAGGAGCAGGTCGAGGGGGTGGCGGTGCAGTTCTGGTCCTGGAGCTGCTGGAGCAGGTGGGGGACGCCGCCGGAGGTGGTGTAGGTGAAGGCCCAGTGGCCGCCCTTGACGTCGGTGACCTGGGTCAGCTGGTTGGCGCCGTCGTACTGGAAGGAGACGCTGCGGGGCGGGCTGGCGGGGTCGGTGACCGACTGGAGCAGGTTGGTGCCGGGCTTGTAGGCCAGGGTCAGGGCCCGGCCGGCGGCGTCGGTGACGGTGGCCAGCTGGCCGCCCCCGTTGTAGGCCAGGGTGGTGGTGTAGCCGTTGCGGTCGGTGATCGCGGTCAGCCGGCCGGTGGCGTCGAAGGTGGAGGCGGTCCTGGCCTTGTCGGTGAAGACGTAGGTCACCGGGGGGCCGGCGTTCTTGACCAGGCTGCCCTGGACCCCGGGCGGGGGGGTGTAGACGCCGCCGGCGGCGGTGAACTGGGTGGAGCTGCCGTTGGCCGCGTGGAGCACGCCGGCGAGGGGGTCGAAGGCCAGGTTGTAGCTGTCGCTCCAGCCGTAGCCGAGGCGGCCGAGGAGGCCGGCGTTGAAGGAGGAGTAGGTCTGGGCGAAGTCCAGGGCCGGCCCCCGGCCGGGGATGGCGAGGTCGTCGATGGTGTGCCAGAACTCCCCGGTGGCGGTGTTGACGGGGCGGGGGGTGGCGCGGCTGCAGGTGCAGATCCAGGGCAGCCCGCCGCCGAGCAGCTCGGCCAGGGGGACCCCCGGCGGAGCCGAGATGGGCTGCATGGTCTCGTAGGCGTTGGCGACGCAGTTGACCCCGCAGTAGTAGTTGGCCAAAAGGTTGAGGTCGCGGCCGCCGCCCTTCTGGCTGGAGTCGCCGAAGAGCGCCAGGGCCTGGTTGGAGGTGGGCAGGTTGCAGCAGCCTCCGAAGCTGAAGGGGGGCAGCTTGCCGGCGCCGTAGTCGTCGAAGTGGTAGAGGACCTGGGTGCTGTCGGAGCCGGTGGCGATGGTGTGGGTGGGAGGGGTGAAGCTCTGGGCCGGGAAGGGGGCCTGGTGGGTGACGTTGGCGTAGAGCGAGGTGCTGGCCTCGCTGAACTCGTCGTAGTTGACGTAGCGGACCATGCTGCCCTCGGTCACCCCGACCGCCCCGTCGCCTGAGCCCCAGGTGGCGCCGGTGGCGGCCTGGGCGAACTGCTCGACGCCGCCCACGAAGCCGTAGACGTAGCTGCCGTCGTACTCCAGGGCGAGGTGGACGGGGGAGGCGCTGGTGAAGAGCGCGGCCGACAGCCCGCTGGGGTTGGACCCCCCGGGCCAGACCCACACGGGCGCGTTGGGGACGTCCCACTGGATCCCCGCGCGGGCGGTGGTGTTGGGGCTGGCCGGGGTCCCCTGGAGCACCCCCCAGGCGAGGTGGTCGCCGGTGTTCTGGCTGTAGCTCATGTTCCAGATGTAGCCCTCCACGGTCCAGGTCGACTGCACCGGGAGCTGGTACTGGGAGACCGCCGAGATCTGCCAGCCGTTGACCCCCGGGCAGCAGGTGGTGTCCCAGGGGAAGAAGCTGTTGCCGAGCCCGCCGCCCGAGGGCGCGGCGGGGGTGATCGCGGCGCTGGGGGCCGAGGTGCCCGCGCCGCCGGGGTTGGTGGCGGTCACGGTGAAGGTGTAGGCGGCGGTGTTCTTGAGGCCGGCGACGTTGGCGGTGGTGGCGTTGGCCACCGGGGTGTCGGACCACTTCTGGCCGTTGACGTAGGCCGAGACGGTGTAGGCGGTGGCCGGCGAGCCGCTGGTGGGGGCCGCCCAGCTGACGCGGGCGGAGGAGGGCCCGGGGGTGGCCGCAACCGCGGTCGGGGCGCCCGGCGCCGCCGGCGCCAGGTAGTAGCCGTCGACGTCCACGATGAAGGGGGTGGCGGTCTGCAGCGAGTTGTAGACCTTGACCTTGCCGTCCGAGCTGAGCTTGGCGCCGTCCAGGTTGGCGATGGTCTGCCCGCTCTGGAAGTAGACGTCGGTGGTGTTGGGCCGGGCGGCGTCGGCCGGGTAGACGATGAACCAGCCCTGGGCCGAGGGGTAGACCACGGTCAGGTTGAGGGTCACCGCGCTGGCCCCCGTGGGGACCCCGCCCAGCCCGCCCAGCAGGACCCCCTCGTCGCTGGCGCCGACCGGGTTGCAGGTGCTGGGGGTGTAGTTCGGCGCGCACTGCCCGGTGTGGTTGCCGCCGGTGGTGTCGACCACCCGGCTCGAGGGCAGCACGTGGAACAGGCCGCCGCCGGAGCTGTTGCCGGCGTCGGTGAACCAGCCCTCGACGTCGATCACGTAGTCGTCGGCGCCGCCGTAGTTGTAGAGCATCAGCTGGCCGCTGGCGCCCAGCTCGGCGCGCACCCGGTTGGCCACGATGTGGCCGGCGACGAAGTTGAGGTTGGAGCCGAAGGCCGGCCGCGGGCTGCCCTGGGGATACACGGCGGCGAAGCCCGCCGCCGAGGGCAGCACCAGCAGATCGATGATCACGCTCTGGACCCCGCTGGCCGGGATCCCGCCCTGGCCCGCGACCTGGACGGTGATCGCCTGGTCGCTGTTGGGCCGGGGACAGACGTTGCCCGGTGAGCCGGGGCAGACCCCGCCCGCCGGGGTGCTCCCCACCCGGGTATCCATGATCCGGCTGGCCACGGTGGGGTTGAAGAGCCCCGCCGGCCCCTCGCGGTCGGTGGCCACGTAGCCCTGGACGTCCACGATCACGTCCACCACCGAGGTGTAGTTGTAGATCGTGATCATCCCCCCGCTGCCCACCCCCACCTCGACCAGCGCCGCGATGGTCTGGTTGGGCTGCACGTTGACGTTGGAGGTGGCCGGCTGGGCGGCCCCCTTGGGCCACACCGTCAGGTAGTCCCCCGGGGTCGAGGTGTAGTTGATCACCGTCAGGTTGACCACCACCGCCGCCGCCCGCCCGTCGGGCACGTTGGTCGGCTTGGAGGGGGCCGCGGTCAGCCCGCTGACCTGGACGTCGAGCGTGGTCCGCGGCGGCACCCCAGAGCCGAAGTGCTGCCCCGAGTAGGGCTGCCCGCTGGTGCCGTCCCCCCGGGTGTCGGCGATCCGGGTGATGGGCACCGGCACGTAGGGCCCGTAGTTGCCGAAGCTGAAACGGTCCGCGGCGCCGGCCGTCGAGGTCCCCCCCGGGGTCGTCACGGTGACGTCCACCGTGCTCCCGTCGGCCTGCCCGCCGGGGCTGCGCACCGTCAGCACCGAGTCGGAGGAGACCGTCAGCCCGCTCCCCGCGGCCCCCCCGAAGCTGACCCCCGACGCCCCCGTGAAACCCGTCCCCTGGACCGTGACCAGGGTGTTGCCGGCGGTCGGCCCACGGTGCAGGTCGAGCGCCGTCACCACCGGCGCGCCGCTCGCCCTGGCCACCAGCGGCCGCACCGCCCCCAGCCCCCCCGGGACCACCGGCAGGCCGCCCCCCACCAGCGCCACCGCCAGCGCCACGACGGCCACCCCAACCCGCCGCCCGTACCTGGAAGCGCTCATTTCGACCCGCCTCCTCCGCGGCATCACCGTCTGTTGGGTGGTCGCCCCGGCCTCCCCGGCCGCGCTCCCCGGGCCCTGCGGCCCCCCTGTCGCCGCAGAGCTTGCCCACCCCCACCCCTTCCCGCCTAGCCCTCTTTGCCTCTCTTTACGTCCGTTCGCCGGATTCAACGATCCTGTTGGCCCGCACGGGCCAATTTGGGCCTAGCGGCGCCGTTGGCGGATGGGGATCACGGCCGCCGGCTCGGCGACCTCCAGGGCTTCGGCCGACAGCCGCAGGAAGTCCGCCATCTCGGCGGCGGGGAGGGGCTTGGCGAAGAGGTAGCCCTGGCCCCGCTGGCAGCCCAGGGCGGTCAGGGCCTCGGCCTGAGCCTCGGCCTCGATGCCCTCGGCGACCATGTCCAGGTCGAGCGCCTGGGCCAGGCTGACGATGGCCTGGAGGAAGGGCGGGCGGTCCTCCACGTCGCGGATGCCGTCGACGAAGCTCTTGTCGATCTTGAGCACGTCGAGGGGCAGCTCGCGGAGGATGCTGAGCGAGGAGTAGCCGGTGCCGAAGTCGTCGATCGCCAGCCGTACGCCCAGCCCACGCAGCTCGCGGAGGCGGGTGATGGCGGTGCGGGTGTCCTCCATGAAGGTGCTCTCGGTGATCTCCAGGGTCAGGTGGCGGGGGTCGAGGCCGGCCTCGCCGAGGGTCCGCACCACCTCGTCGACGAAGCCCTCCTGCTGGAGCTGCCGCGGCGAGAGGTTGACGCTCACCGTCAGCGGCATCAGCAGGGGGAAGTCGCGCTGCCACTGGCGCGCCTCGCGGCAGGCTTCGGCCAGGACCTGGCGGCCCAGCTCCACGATCAGCCCGGTCTCCTCGGCGACGCTGATGAAGAAGGCCGGCGAGACCAGGCCGCGCTCGGGGTGGCGCCAGCGCACCAGCGCCTCGGCGCCGAGCACGGTGCGGCCGTCGAGGGCGACCACCGGCTGGTAGTGGTTGACCAGCTCGCCCCGCTCCAGGGCCAGGTGGAGGTCCTCGCGGAGCAGGTGGCGCTCGCGGACCTCGGCCTGCATGCTCGGCTCGAAGACGTGGTACCCGGCCTTGCCGGCGCGCTTGGCGGAGTACATCGCGACGTCGGCCTGGAGCAGCAGGGTGCCGCCGTCGGTCTCCTGCTCGAGGTTGGTGGCGATGCCGATGCTGGCGCCGCAGCGGACCTGCTGGCCGGCCAGCGCGAAGGGCTCGCGGAGGGCGTTGATGATGCGCACCGCGGCGGCGGCGGCGTCGGCCAGGTCGGCCAGGTCTTCGATCACCACCGCGAACTCGTCGCCGCCGATGCGGGCCGCGGTGTCGGTGCCGCGGACGCAGAGCGAGAGCCGCTGGGCCACGCTGATCAGGAGCTGGTCGCCGACGTTGTGGCCCAGGGTGTCGTTGACCGCCTTGAAGTCGTCGACGTCGACCAGCAGCACCGCGACCCGCGACTCGCGGCGGAGCAGGGCGTGGTCGACGCGTTCGGTGAAGAGGCGCCGGTTGGCCAGGTTGGTCAGGGAGTCGTGGAAGGCCTCGTGCTTCAGGGTCCGCTCCAGGCGGCTGTTCTCGACCGCCGCGCCGACCTGGGTCGCCAGGGTGGCCAGGAGGTGGAGGTCGTCCTCGTGGAAGGTGCTGACGGCGCCCATCCGGTTGCCCACCAGGATGGTCCCGATGACCCGGTTCTCGGCCTTCAGGCTGGTGATCACGGCGTCCTTGAAGCCGCGCTCCGTCAGGAACGCCAGGGCGCGGCCGTCGGCGCCGCCCCGGTCCAGGATCAGCCCGGCGTCGCGGGCCATCACGTCCTCCAGGACGGCGTCCGCCGGCGAGGGCTGGATCGGCTGGTCGACCGCCACCACCTGGTCCCCTCGCACCGCCGTTCGGGTGTGGGCCAGGGAGCCGCCGCTGGGCAGGATGACGACCTCGGCGGCCTCGGCCCGGAACATCCGCAGCGCCTCGCGGAGCAGGGTCAGGATGCCGGCGTCGGTCTCGGCGGCGCGCGAGAGGGTCCGGCCGGAGCGGTAGAGGAACTCGATGCGCTCGGTCTTCTGGCGCTCCCGGGTGTAGGCCCGGTAGGCGGCGTAGAGCGCGCCCGCCGGCACCAGCAGCAGGACCGTGGCCCGGGGCTCGCGGAAGAGGATGATCGTCCCGACCAGGCCGAGGCAGGTGTTGACCAGGGTGCCGCCCAGGGCGAACAGGGTCACCGGGCCCCAGCTGGCCAGCGAGAGCCGCCCCTCGGAGATCGAGATCACGACGGAGATCGCCAGCACGCCCACCAGCGAGGCCAGGGTAGTGGCGCCCAGCGCCGCGGCCCAGGCCAGCGGCTCGACCGGCTCGTTGGCGCCGATGCCGGCGTGGAAGGCCAGCGCGGCCACCCCTGCGCTGAGGGCCAGCTGGGCCAGGTTGAAGGCCAGCTTGACCGGGGCCTGGCGGCGGTGCAGCGCCAGCGCCGGGACGGCGCCGGCGAGCTGGGCCGCGATCAGCTCGCGGGGGGCCAGGAAGAACAGGCCCAGGACCAGGGGGATCTCGCTCAGGGAGACCGTGTGGGCCTCCTGCCGGAACTGGAGGTGGACGACCCAGACCTCGGCCATCCCGAAGCCGATAGCGACCACCCACCAGGGCAGCTGGTGGGCCGGGTAGATCGCCCCCTGGGGCCGGACCGCGAGGTAGATGCCCGCGGCCAGCGCCGCGATCAGCGCGTTGAGCGCCCAGACCCGGAGGGATCGTCCCCGTGTGGCGGCCGCGGAGTCGGCCGTCGGCTCAGCCCCAGGAGGAGCTGGACCAGGTGTTGCCGGTCCAGGTGTTGCCGGTCCAGGTGTTCCCGGTCCAGGTGTTGCCCGACCAGGTGTTGCCGGTCCAGGTGTTGCCGGTCCACGTGTTGCCCGTCCACGTGTTCCCGGTCCAGGTGTTGCCGGTCCAGGTGTTCCCCGTCCAGGTGTTGCCGTTGAAGCTGCCGCCGCGCCAGGCCGTGCCCCGGCTGAGGGAGTTGGCCAGCCCCAGAGTGCTGACGGCGGCGCCGAAGATGTCCCGCTCGCCGCTCAGCGGGGTGCCGTTGAGCACCAGGTGGACGGTGCCGCGCGCGCCCTCCAGGCTGCCCAGCCCGGTGGAGGGGACGAAGACCTGCGCGGTCAGCGGCGTGGCGGCGACCCGCGCCGCGCCGAGGTTGAGCTCGCCGTGGCCCTCGGCCGTCGCCGGTTGCCCGGCCAGCGGCGTGGCGGTCGAGGCCAGGATGGCCTTGATCTGGTCGGGGGTGGCGTTGGGCCGCTGCTGGACCAGCAGCGCCGCCGCCCCGCTGACCACCGCGGTGGCCTCGGAGGTGCCGCTGCCGCGGAAGAAGCGGGCGCCCAGGGCGCCGGTCGCGCCGTAGGTGTCGTCGATGTAGGACCCGGGGTCGCGCAGGCTCTGGACCGACCGGCCCGGCGCCACCAGGTCGGGGTTGCGGGTGCCGTCGCCATGGTTGGAGAAGGCGGCCACGGTGTCGTCGGCGGTGGCCAGGGTGCCGTTGCTGTCGGAGGCGCCGACGGCGACCAGGTAGGGGTCGAAGGCGGGGTTGAGCAGGCCCGAGGTCTTCCAGCCGGCGTTGCCCGCCGAGGCCACCACCACGATGCCGCTCTGCCAGGCCTTCTCGGCCGCGAAGGCCAGGGGGTCGAGCACGTAGGGTTGGGTGCTGTCGGTGCCGAAGGAGAGGTTGAGGACGCGCACGTTGAGCCCGTTGTCGAGGCGGTGCTGGATCACCCAGGCGATCGCCGCGATGACCTGGGAGACGTCGGTGGCGCCATGGGAGTCGGCGACCTTGACGCTCAGGATGCCGGCGTCGGGGGCCATGCCCAGGAAGTCGGCGCTGTCGCCGGGGTAGGCGCCGGCGGTTGCTCCGCCGTCGCGACCGGCGATCAGGCCGGCCATGAAGGTACCGTGGCCGAAGCTGTCGAGGTAGGCCAGGTTGGGGGCCTGGGACTCGACCGAGAGGTCGGGCCCGTTGACCAGCTTGCCGGCCCCGTCGAGGCCCGCGACCGGGGTCACGCCGGAGTCGATCAGGGCCACGTCGACGCCCTTGCCGGTGTATCCCGCCGCCCACATCGCCTGGGCGCCGGTGATCTGGGTCACGTTGAAGGCCGAGCCGATGTCGCCGCCCGGCTGGTAGTCGGCGCCGAGCAGCTGGATGCCGGTGTCGGGGGTAACCTGGGCCACGCCGGGGCTGCCGGCGACGGCCGCCAGCGAGCCGGCCGGGACCCGCGCGGCGACGGCGTCGATGACGTCGAGGCGGGCGCCCACCCGGCCGCCGGCGGCGGCCACGGCGCGGGCGGCGGCGCCGGCCGACCCGGGGTTGGCGCGGACGATGACCGACACCAGGCGCGCGGCGCCGGCGTCAGTCTGAGGCAGCTGTGGCGCCGCCGCCAGGAGGCCGAGGGCGGCCAGGGCGAGGCCCGACGACCGCCGAGTCCAGGTGATACCCATTTGTCGAACTCACACTCCGCTGTGATGCATCGGTCGTCGTTCCCGCGGCGATCCGTCGCTCGGCAAAAGTAATCGGGCGCCGGGGCGCGGCGCATCCCCTTGACACAGCCCTGACACGGCCCGGAACCGCGTGCTTACGTGAGTTCTTACGGAGCCGTTTCAGGCTCGGCGGGCGGTCGCGACCGACCCTGATGAAACAGTGTTCCCCGGGGCCGCCGGCGGCCGGCGGCGCGCTTTCGAGGAAGGGGGGTTGCGCTGCCG
>DASZGP010000197.1:0-2286 GCA_035938695.1 Candidatus Dormiibacterota bacterium
CATCACGTATGCCACAAACTCCGAGCTCGCCTTCGACTACCTGCGCGACAACATGGCCACGGACCTCGCACAGTGCGTGCAGCGCGAGCTGACCTTCGCCATCGTCGACGAGGTCGACTCCATCCTCATCGACGAGGCGCGCACGCCGCTGATCATCAGCGGCCAGGGCGAGGACTCGACGGAGAAATACGTCGAGTACGCCCGCTACGCGGCGCGGCTGAAGGAAGAAGAGGACTTCACGGTCGACCTCAAGCACAAGTCGGTGTCGCTCACCGAAGAGGGCATCGCCAAGATGGAGCGCTGGTCGCACATCTCCAACATCTACGACCTCGAGCACGTGGTCGAAGCGCATCAGATCAACCAGGCGCTGAAGGCCAAGGCGCTCTTCCTGCGCGACCGCGACTACCTGGTGCGCGACGGCGAGGTGGTCATCGTCGACGAGTTCACGGGC
The DNA here is from genome assembly GCA_035938695.1 of Candidatus Dormiibacterota bacterium. Taxonomy (GTDB): domain Bacteria; phylum Chloroflexota; class Dormibacteria; order DASZGP01; family DASZGP01; genus DASZGP01. The sequence goes on from DASZGP010000197.1 coordinate 452, forward strand.
CGCACCATGCCGGGCCGGCGCTGGTCGGACGGCCTGCACCAGGCGGTCGAGGCCAAGGAGGGGGTCAAGGTCCAGCAGGAGTCGCAGACCCTGGCCACCATCACCTTCCAGAACTACTTCCGCCTCTACCGCAAGCTGGCCGGCATGACCGGCACGGCGGTCACCGAGGCCGAGGAGTTCCACAAGATCTACAGCCTCGAGGTGGTGGTCATCCCGACCAACATGCCGATGGTCCGCGAGGACCACCCCGACGTCATCTACAAGACCGAGGAGGGCAAGTACAGGGCGGTGGTGGAGGAGATCGTGGAGCGCCACGAGACCGGCCAGCCGGTCCTGGTCGGCACCACCGACATCGCCAAGTCGGAGCGCATCGCCCGGCTCCTGGAGAAGCGCGGCGTGCCCCACGAGGTGCTCAACGCCAAGTACCACGAGCGCGAGGCCCTGGTGGTGGAGAACGCCGGCCAGCACGGCGCGGTGACGATCGCCACCAACATGGCCGGCCGCGGCACCGACATCAAGCTCGGCGAGGGCGTCGGAGAGGTCGGCGGGCTGCACATCATCGGCACCGAGCGGCACGAGTCGCGGCGCATCGACAACCAGCTCCGCGGCCGCTCCGGCCGCCAGGGCGACCCCGGCAGCTCGCGCTTCTTCATCTCCCTGGAAGACGAGCTGATGCGGATCTTCGGCTCCAACATGGAGCGGGTCGGCCGGCTCATGGACGAGGAGACGCCGCTGGAGTCCAAGCTGGTCTCGCGGTCGATCGAGAGCGCCCAGAGCAAGGTCGAGGGCTACAACTTCGACGCCCGCCGCCACGTCGTCGAGTACGACGACGTGATGAACACCCAGCGCAAGATCATCTACGGCGAGCGCCGCAAGATCCTGGAGGGCGTCGACACCCGCACCAACGTGCTCAGCTTCATCCACGACCTGATCGCCGACGCCGTCCCCAACTACTGCGACAACCGCCACCACGAGCTCTGGGACCTGGCCGGGCTGTTCGAGCAGCTGGGCGCGGTGGTGCCCCTGCCGCCGTTCGACCAGATCGCCGAGCCGGCCTCCCTGGGCCGGACCCCGGAGGAGATCGTGGAGTCGGTCGACGACATGGTGATCCAGGCCTACGAGGCGCTCGAGAAGCACATGACCCCCGACGTGCTGCGCCAGGTCGAGCGCTACGTGATGCTGCGGACCATCGACGAGCGCTGGGTCGCCTACCTGACCCACATGGAGCACCTCAAGGAGGCCATCGGGCTCCAGGGCTACGCCCAGAAGGACCCCCTGGTGGAGTACAAGAACGAGGCCTTCCGGGACTTCGAGCAGCTCAAGCGCGACATCCAGCTGGAGATCGCCTCGCGGATGTTCCGGGTCCAGGTGGTGCAGGAGCCCAACCAGGGGCGGCCGGTCGCGGCCGCGGCTCCCGGCCTTGAGGGCGGCGCCACCGCGCCGGGCCTCGCCGGTCTGGTGACGGCGACCCAAGCGCTCGGGGGCCTGGCTTCGCCGGGTGCCGGCAACGGCCTGCCCAACGGCGCGGGATCGGCGGGCGCCGGCGCCGCCCCGGGCGGCGGCGCCCCGGGCGAACCGTCCGGTGTGCCCGCCGGCGCGGGCGTTCCCCAGGCGGTCGGCGCCGGTCGAGCGGCGGCCGCCGTCCCCGGCTACGCCGGCCTCCAGGCGCGCGCGGTCGGCGCCGGCGCGGGCCCCGCCGCGGCCGTGGCCCAGGCGGGCAAGGTCGGCCGCAACGACCCCTGCCCCTGCGGGTCGGGCCGCAAGTACAAGCGCTGCCACGGCCGGTAGCCGCCCCCCGGCCGGGTAACCTTGGTGCCATGACGGCGAGCCAGCAG
>DASZGP010000198.1:0-2868 GCA_035938695.1 Candidatus Dormiibacterota bacterium
GGCAGCTGGGCGCGGTCCGGTTCCTGGTCGGGCTGGGCGGCAGCGCCACCAGCGACGGCGGCACCGGCATGGCGCGGGCCCTGGGCTACCGCTTCCTCGACGCCGCCGGCCGCGAGCTGCCGGAGGGTGGCGGCGCGCTCCGCCGCCTGGCCCGGATCGACACCTCGGGCTTCGACCCCTCGTGGCTGCTGCTGGACGTGGTGGCGGTGACCGACGTCGACAACCCGCTGCTCGGCGAGCGGGGCGCGGCGCGGGTCTACGGGCCCCAGAAGGGGGCTTCGCCGGAGCAGGTCGAGGTTTTGGAGCAGGGTCTGACCCGGCTCGCGGAGGTGGCGGCCAGGGACCTCGGGCTTGATGGGGGTGCGCTCCCCGGCGCCGGCGCCGCCGGCGGCCTGGGTTTCGGCCTCCACGCCTTCCTGGGCGCCCGCCTGGAGCCCGGCGCGGCGGCGGTGGCGGAGGCCGTCGGCCTGCCCGCGCGGCTGGCGGGGGCGGGCATGCTGGTGACCGGCGAGGGCCGGCTCGACGCCCAGAGCGGGATGGGCAAGGCGCCCGCCGTCGCCGGCCGGCTGGCGCGGGCCGCCGGGGTCCGCGCGGTGGCCCTGGTGGGCTCGGTGGGCGAGGGCTGGCAGGCGCTCCTCGGCGACGCCTTCGACGAGGTCCGGGTGACCACCCCCGCCGGGCTGGCGCCGGCCGCCGCGATGGCGGATGCGGCCACGCTCCTCGCCGAGGCTGCCGCCGGCCTCTAGCATCTGGGCCAGGCTGCCGCGCCCGCAGCGAGCCCGGTAAGGGTGCCATGGGCCAGGCCGGCGTCCGCGGCGAGCCCGGTGGGGGGTGGCATGGGGAAGGGGGGTACCGTGGGGCATCGCCCCATGGGGGGTCCCCTTCCCCATGACAGGACCCCCCAGGCCCCCCCAGGCCCCCCCAGGCCCCCCCAGGCCCCCCGGTGCCCTAGTCCTCCTCGCCCCCCTCCTGCGCGCCGTCGGCCCCGGCCGCCGCCGCCGCCAGGGTGGCGGCGCAGTCCGCGCAGGTGGCGGCGTGCTCCCGGATCGCCGCCCGCTGCTGCCGGCGCAGGCCGGCCAGGCTGAAGGCTTCGAGCAGCTCCGCCAGCGCCTCGCAGCGGTCGGGCACCCTGGCGGTCTCGAAGTCCAGGAACAGGTACTCGGCCTTGAAGCGCTTGCGGGCCCGGTGCAGGAGGGTCTCGACGGCGCTCTCGGAGAGGCCCATGACGGCGGCGATGCCGGCGTAGCTGAGCCCCTGGAGCTCGCGCAGCGAGAGCACCCGGCGGTACTTCTCGGGCAGGCGGGCCGCCACGTCCCAGACCTCCCGCCGCAGCTCGCGCATCTCCAGGGCGTCCTCGGGACGCTCCCGGAGATCGCCGCTGGGCACCGCCCGCAGCGCCTCGTCGGGGTCGTCGACGCCCGACGGGCCGGGGCTCGCCGCCGCCCGCACGCCCTCCACCGCCGCCGGCTGCTGGCCCCGCTTCTGGCGCCGCAGCTCGTCGTAGCAGAGGTTGGTGGCGATCCGGTGGACCCAGGCCGAGAAGTTGAACCCCTCGTCGACCCGGTCGGCCGAGCGGATCACCCGCAGGAAGGTCTCCTGGACCAGGTCCTCGGCCAGCAGGGGGTCGCGGACCAGGCGCAGCGCGAGGCCGGAGATGGCCTGGTGGTAGCGCAGGAAGATGGCGTCGAAAGCCTCCACGCTGCCACCTTGGTAGGCGCGGACCAGCTCGATGTCGGAGAGCTCCGAAGCGGCCACTACCCGGAAGTTTGGTGCAAGGAAGCCGCAGGCGTTACGTTACAGATGCGTAACCGCTCAGGGCCCTGCTCGGGGGCCCCAAAAACGACCAGAGGGACAAGTAGTGCCGAAGCTGACCGTCCGATTCAACGACAACGAGGTGATCGAGGGCGAGGCCACCGATCTGTCCCTGGACTCCCCGGACTTCCACCTTCAGGTCAGCGGCCACGCCTCCAACAACCACGGGGCCTGGATCCCGCTTCCCGCGGTCAAGCGTCTGAGCCTGGCCTCCGGCCCGGCCGACGCCCACGCCGAGGAGGCCGACAAGATGGTCGCGGTCCGCTTCACCGACGGCGAGGTGATCAGGGGCTACCTCAACGGCAGCCTCCAGCACCACCGCTACGGGATGACCATGACCCTCTATTCCCAGGACAAGCGCAGCATGGACGTGGTCGGCATCCCCTACACGTCGCTGAAGGCGCTCTGGTACCTCAAGAGCTGGGACGGCCGCCCGCCCGGGTTCCAGGCCCAGGGCGCCGCCACCCCGCCGCTGCTCCAGCTCCTCGGCGACGTCCGCGAGGTGACCCGCCTCTACCAGGCCGGCCACATCACCCGCGAGGAGTTCATCTCCCGGCGCCGGAGCCTGATCGACCGCTTCTGACCTGGCCCGAGGGTCCGGGGGGACGCCGGGCGACTAAGATGTGATGACCGCCCGGTCGGGGTTGGCAGGCCTCCCTTTGACAGCGTCGATTCGGCGCTGCTATATAGTGGCCACTGCCCATCGGGCATTTCTTCTTCGGCCCGCTCCCACCATGGAGTGGTTATGGCCGCAAGTTCTCTAGGAGGGAGCCAGCAGATGAGATTGCCGAGCGCGCGGGTGAAGGGCTTCTCGCTCTTTGCCGCCAGCGCCTTCGCCCTTACCGCGTGCGGTACGGGCAACTCGCCCAGCAGCGCGACGCCGACCAACGGCGGCACGCTGACCTACGTCATCGACGCCGACGCCCAGAGCCTCAACCCGTTCGAGGCGGCGGACGTACCCTCGGTCCGGGCCCTGATGCCCATGTTCCCGAACCTCTACCAGGCCGACAAGAACCTGGCCATCGTCCCCGATCTGGCCGACGGCATGCCGACGGT
>DASZGP010000199.1:0-9915 GCA_035938695.1 Candidatus Dormiibacterota bacterium
ACCCCGCCGGAGATGGTGACGCGCTCCGACAGGAACAGGTCGACCAGGCTGGCGCCGTCGAGGTGGGGGCCGGGGAAGACCTGCTTGGCCCCCACCGCGGTGGCCGCGTAGGGGATGCCCCAGGCGTTGGCGTGGAACATCGGGACCACCGGCAGGACGCAGTCGTCGGGGCCGATGCGCAGCCCGGCGGCGGAGGTCGCGGCCAGCGAGTGCAGGAAGGTCGAGCGGTGGGTGTAGACCGCCGCCTTGGGCCGCCCGGTGGTCCCCGAGGTGTAGCAGATGCCCAGCGGCGTGGTCTCGGCGATCTCCTGGCGGGGGTAGGCGTCGGGGGCGTCGGCGATCAGGTCCTCGTAGGCGATGACCCCGCGCAGCGAGGTCTCCGGCACCGTGTGGCCCAGCACGATGACGTGCTCCACGCGGGCCAGTGCCTCGGCGCCGACCTTCTCCAGCAGCGGCAGCAGGTCAGGGTCGACCAGGATCGCGCGGTCGTCGGCGTGGCCGATGACGTAGCCCAGGTCGGCGGGGGAGAGGCGGAGGTTGAGGGTGTGCAGGACGTGGCGCGAGCAGGGCACGCCGAAGTAGCACTCGAGGTGCCGGTAGGTGTTCCAACCCAGGGTGGCGACGCGCTCGCCGGCCGCGATGCCGAGCCCGTCGAGCGCGTGCATCAGCTTCTGGGCGCGGCGCGCGAAGTCGGCGTAGGTGTAGCGATGGAGGTCGCCGCCGGCGGTCTTGGTGACCAGCTCGGCGCTCGCGTGGTGCATCGTCGCGTGGTCGAGGAGCAGCCACGCGCCGAGCTGGACGTCCATCATCGCCGCCCCGGCGCCGGCGGTTGCGGCGGGCTTCTCTTCGGTGATCATCGCGACCTCCTTGGCGCGGGCGACCGCGCTCAGCCTTCGAGGAAAGCCGCGATCGCCGCGGCGGTGTCGGGGTGCATCCCGACGGTGTAGTGGTTGGCCTCGACCTCCGCCGCGCGAGCCCCCGGCACCTCGCGCAGGAAGCGGTCCAGGTCCGCCTGGGTGAGGATGTGGCCGAACTCCGGGGGGATCTGCTGGGTGGCCCTGACGATCAGCGCGGGCATGGTCACCGAGGGCCAGAGCGCGTAGGGGTCCTGGGTCTTGCGGTGGTTCTCGTCCTCCCAGGGGCCGACGTCGGTGGTGCTGAACCCCACCCCGCCCTCGACGTCGCGCAGCTCGTAGTCGAAGAGGCGCCGCCAGGGCTCCCAGGGGTGGTAGAAGGGGATGCTCTGGACCAGCGCGAAGAAGGCCTCCCGGGAGGGAAAGGTGGCGCCGAGGCGCGCGATGCCGGCGTAGATCGGGGTCAGCGAGATCTCGTCGGGAAGACCCCCGCCGTCGATCAGGACCAGGCGGCGGACTCGCCCCGGGGCCATCTCGCAGAGCTTCATGGCGATCCAGGTGCCCATCGACCAGCCCACCAGGTCGAACCGCTCGGCGCCGAGCCGGTCGGCCATCTCGAGGACGTCGCGGACGTGGGATGGCCAGCCGTAGGTGCCCTCCGGGGTCTTGTCGCTGCGCCCCCGGCCCCGAGGGTCGAAGGCCAGGCGGCGGTGGCCGGGGAGGGCGTCGTAGATGACGTCGAAGCTGCGCAGGTTGGCGCTCAGGCCGGGGATGCCGATGACCAGCGGGGCGCCGGCCGGGCCGGTGATCTCGGCGGCGACGCCGCCGCTGGACAGGTCGAAGCGGGTTTCGGTCACGGTTTGCACGTGGGTCATTCTGGCCCCGGCCCGGCGGGTCGGGCAAGCAGGTTGGCGCCGAAGGCGGCGGGCAGCAGGGTCAGGCAGCCGGCGGCGACCACCGCGGCGGCGACGGCGGGGGGCAGGGCGTGGTCGGCCAGCCCCAGGGAGGCGGCGGCCGCCGGCAGCCCGAGCTGGGCCGAGGCCGACAGCCCGGCCGGCAGGCGGCGCGCGGGCGCGGTCAGCAGCGCCGCCGCCACGTGCACCGCGATCGCGCCCAACGCCATGGCCGCCGCCAGCAGCATGGCGGTGGGCGCGCCGGCCAGGGCCCGGAGGTCGAGCTGGGCGCCCAGGAGGACGAAGAACATGGCCACGAAGAAACCGTTGGCCACCCCGCTGATCTGGAGCGCCAGGCGGTCGGGCTCGCCCAGGTGGACCAGGATGATGCCGGCCAGGAAGCCCGCCACCAGGGTGCTGGCGCCGGCCGTCTCGGCCACCGCCAGGAGCAGCAGCAGCACGACCATCGAGAGCCGCAGCTGGAGCGCCCAGCCCCGGCGCCGGGACATCTCCACCAGCCCCGGCACCAGCGCCAGCCGGCGCAGCCACAGTGCCGCGCCCAGCACCAGGAGCCCGACGGCCACGATCGCGGCGTCGCCGCCCAGCGTCGCCGCGACGCGGCCACCGCCCTCGACGGTCAGCGGCATCAGCACCACCGTGACGGTGTCGGCAAGCGCGATCCAGGCGATCAGGTAGCTGACCGCCGGCCCCTTGAGGTGGTTCTCCTCGATGATCGGGAAGGCCACGGCGGCGGAGCTGCCGGCCAGCAGCACGCCCAGCAGCGCGGGGTGGTCGAAGCCCAGCAGCGAGGCCACCAGGAAGCCGGCGGGGGCCGCCACCACGGCCACCGCGACCAGCGCCAGGGTGCCCCTGCCGGCGCCCCGGCGCATCTCCTGGGAGCGGAGGTCGACGTGGGTGCCGGCGGTCATCATCAGCATCGCGAAGCCCAGGGCGTGGAAGACCGGGAAGGCCGACGCCCCGGGGTCCACGACGCGGAAGCCGGTGTGGCCCAGCAGGGCGCCGATGGCCAGCTCCCCGACCACCGCCGGCAAGAGCCCCCTGGTGCCGGCCGCCAGCAGCGGGCCGGCCAGGCTGGCCGCGACCACCAGGGTCAGCTGCGCGAACATCAGAGGGCTGCGCTATGCCACCGCCCGGCCATCAGAGGAAGATCTCGGCCGCGGTTCTGAGCGTATCGGCGTCGCCGGTCACGATCATCGTGGTCAGGATCGACCGCTCCCAGCGCTCCTTCTCCTCGCGGATCTTGGCCACCGGCCCGACCAGGGCCATGGCCTCCACCAGCTTGGTCGGCACCGCCGCCATCGCCTCCCACTTCTGCCCCGCCAGGTAGAGGTCCTGGATGTGGCTGGCCTCGGCCTCGAAACCCATCCGGGCGACGACGTCGAAGTGAAAGTTCTGGCCCCGCGCGCCCATGCCGCCGACGTACAGCGCGATCATCGGCCGGAGGCGGTTGGCCGCCGCCTCGAGGTCGTCGTCGATGGCCAGCTGGACCGGGCAGGCGACCTCGAAGGTCCGCGCCGTCTGGCGCGCGCCGGGACGGGCGAAGCCCTCGGCCAGGGAGTCGCGGTAGTGCTGGTCGTGCTCCGGGGAGTAGAGGAAGGGGAACCAGCCGTCGGCGATCTCCGCCGCCAGGGCGACGTTCTTGGGTCCCTCGGCGGCCATGAAGATCGGCAGGTCCTCCCGCAGCGGGTGGACGGTCGGCTTGAGCGCCTTGCCCAGCCCGGTGCCACCGGGCAGGGGCAGCGGGTAGTGCTCGCCCTCGAAGGCCACCGGCCCCTGGCGCGCGAAGACCTGGCGCATGATCGCGATGTACTCCTTCGTGCGGGCCAGGGGCTTGGCGAAGGACTGGCCGTACCAGCCCTCGACGACCTGCGGCCCGGAGACCCCCAGCCCGAGGACGAAGCGCCCGCCGGAGAGGTGGTCCATGGTCATCGCCGCCATCGCGGTGGCCGCCGGGGTCCGCGCCGACATCTGGATGATCGACGTCCCCAATCTGATTTTCGAGGTGCGCGATCCATACCAGGCCAGGGGGGTCAGGGCGTCGGAGCCGTAGGCCTCGGCGGTCCACACCGAGTCGAAGCCGAGGCGCTCGGCCTCCAGCACCAGGTCGAGGGTGTCGGGGTTGGGGCCGGCGCCCCAGTAGCCGAGGCCGAGTCCGAGTTTCAAGGGCGGTCTCTCCAGGTGCCTGACGCGACCGGGCCAGCATAGCCGCCGCGCCGCAGGGACGCCGCCGGCGTCAGCCTGGACCGCCCGCGATCTACTCCTCGGCGCCGCTCCCCGCGCCACTGCGCAGGGCCTCGACCACCCCGGGGTCCTGCAGCGTGGTGGTGTCGCCGAGGGCCCGCTTCTCCGCCACGTCGCGCAGCAGCCGGCGCATGATCTTGCCGCTGCGGGTCTTGGGCAGCTCCGGGGTGAAGTGCAGCACCCTGGGCTTGGCGATCGGCCCGATCACCCTGGCCACGTGCTCCCGCACCTCGGCGGCCAGCGCGGCGCCGGGCTCGAACCCCTCGCGCAGGATCACGTAGGCGGCGATGGCCTGCCCGGTGGTCTCGTCGGCCATTCCCACCACCGCCGCCTCCGCCACCGCCGGGTGGTCGACCAGCGCCGACTCCACCTCGATGGTCGAGATCCGGTGCCCGCTGACGTTCATCACGTCGTCGACCCGGCCCAGCAGCCAGTAGTCACCGTCCTCGTCGACCCGCGCGCCGTCGCCCACGAAGTACATTCCGGGGTACCGCGACCAGTAGGTCTGGACGTAGCGCTCGTGGTCGCCGTAGATGCCGCGCAGCATCGACGGCCAGGGGCGGTCGAGCACCAGGTAGCCGCCGCCACCCGGGGGGACGTCGTGGCCGTCGGCGTCGAGGACCCGCGCCGAGACGCCGGGCAGCGGGCGCGACGCCGAGCCCGGCTTGAGCGTCGAGACCCCCGGCAGGGGCGAGATCATGATCGCCCCGGTCTCGGTCTGCCACCAGGTGTCGACCACCGGCGCGCGGTCGCCGCCGATGCGCTGGCGGTACCAGAGCCAGGCCTCGGGGTTGATCGGCTCGCCGACGCTGCCGAGCAGCCGGATCGACGTCAGGTCGTGGCGCCGGGGCCACTCGTCGCCCCACTTCATGAAGGTGCGGATGGCGGTCGGCGCGCAGTAGAGGATGGTGACCCGGTGCTTGGCCACGATCTCCCACCAGCGGTCGCGCTGGGGGGTGTCCGGGGTGCCCTCGTAGAGCACCCCGGTGGTCCCGTTGCAGAGCGGGCCGTAGACGATGTAGCTGTGGCCGGTGACCCAGCCGATGTCGGCCGCGCACCAGTAGACGTCGTCGGGCTTGACGTCGAAGACCGCGCGGTGGGTCGAGGCCACCCCGGTGAGGTAGCCGCCGGTGGTGTGGACGATGCCCTTGGGCTTGGCCGTGGTGCCCGAGGTGTAGAGGATGTAGAGGAGGTCCTCGGCGTCCATCGCCTCGGGCTCCCGGCTCGCCGCCTGGCGCGGGACGGCGTCGTGCCACCAGACGTCGCGGCCCTCCTTCCAGCCCACCTCCTGCCCGGTCCGCCGCACCACCAGGGTCCTCTCGATGCTGGGCGCATCCTCCAGCGCGGCGTCGGCGGCGGCCTTGAGGGCCACGGTGGCGCCCCGCCGCCAGCCGCCGTCGGCGGTGATCAGCAGCTTGGCCCCGGCGTCTTGGATCCGCCCCCGCAGGGCCTCGGCCGAGAACCCGCCGAAGACCACGGTGTGGGCGGCGCCGATCCGGGTGCAGGCCAGCATCGCCACCGGCAGCTCGAGGATCATCGGCATGTAGATCGCGACCCGGTCGCCGCGCCCCACGCCCAGCTCGGCGAGCGCGTTGGCGCAGCGGCAGACCTCCTCCAGCAGCTCCGCGTAGGTGATGCTGCGGGCGTCGCCCGGCTCGCCCTCCCAGTGGTAGGCGACCTTGCCGCCGCGCCCGGCCGCGATGTGGCGGTCGAGGCAGTTGAAGCTGACGTTGAGCTTGCCGCCGACGAACCAGCGGGCGTCGGGGGCCTGCCAGTCGAGGGTGCGCCGCCAGGGGGCGAACCAGGAGAGCCGGCCGGCCTCCTGCTCCCAGTGGCGCAGCCAGTCCTGCTCGTAGGCCGCGGCGGTGACGTTGGCCTGGGCGGCGAAGTCCGCCGGTGGCGGGAACGCCAGGCCGCCGCCGTAGAGGATCTCGATGCCGGTCTCGCCGTCCATGGCTGAGGCCAATTCTGGCAAAGTCAGCCGGCGCCGGCCTGGGGTCCCAGCGGCAGCAGGTAGCTGTAGAAGGTGCCGTAGTCCGGCAGGGTGAAGGTGCCGATGACCTGGAAGCCGAGGCGCTCGTAGAGCCCGCGGGCGGCCACCATCAGCTGGTGGGTGTTGAGCCCCACACTCTCGTGGCCCGCCGCCCTGGTGGCGTCGATGCAGGCTTCGGTGAGGAGCCGGCCGACGCCCCGGCCGCGCCAGTCCGGGTGGGCGGCGAGAGCCCGGATGTAGGCGGCGCCGGACGGGAAGAGGTCGGGCACGGCCGGGCCGGGCGGGTAGAGCGCCACCACGCCCACCGGCTGGCCGCCGGCCACGGCCACCAGGGTTCGGCCCAGGCGGGCCCGGCCGGCGACGTCGGCGAGGTCGGCGGCGTAGGGCGTCCAGGCCGCTTCGGGCATCCGCGCGCGGTACTCCTCGAAGCCGGCGACGGTCAGGTCGCTGAGGCGCCGGTATTCCTCGGGACGGGCGTCCCGCACCGTCAGGCCGTCAGGTCTCGCCATCGCCGGGGAAGCATCTCACGGTGGCGGCGGTGACGTCCGCGCCGCTCAGCCGTCGCGGAGGCGGAGCTGGAGCCGGTTCGCCGAGGGGTCGACGACCTGGTGGCTGCCCTCCACCGCCTCGGCCGGCACGCCGCCGCGCTGGAGGCGCTCCAGCACCGCCTCGCGCTCCGCCTCGGTGGGCAGCTCGACGGTGAAGTGGCGCAGCCCGGAGAGCTCCGGCGGCGCCGGCGGCGCGCCCGGGCCGGCCCAGGTGTTGAGCCCGAGGTGGTGGTGGTAGCCGCCGGCGGAGACGAAGGCCGCGCCGAATCGCCGGCTGATGCCCATCACGTCGAAGCCCATCAGGCCGTGGTAGAAGTCGACGGCGTCGGCCAGGTGACCCACGTGGAGGTGGACGTGGCCCATGTGGGAACCGGCGGGCAGGGGCTCCTCCAGCCGGTCGCCCGGACGCAGCTCGGCGAAGAGGGTCTCGAGGTCGATGGGGTCGCGTCCCGAACGCTGGCGGCCGGCGCTGTCGACGGCCCCGAAGCTGTCGCCGGCGAAGCCCCAGGAGCCGTCCTCGGGGGTCTCGGTGTAGACCTCGATGCCGTTGCCGTCGTGGTCCCAGAGGTAGTCGGACTTGGTCAGCACGTGGTCGGTCGGCGAGTTCGGGTATCGCTGGGTGGCGGCCCGGGCGATGAACCGGGCCAGGTCGCGGCGGGTGGGGACCACGATGGCCAGGTGGTAGAGGCCGGTGGTGCCCTGGGGCACCGCGCCGGCGGCGCCGGGATGGAGGACCACCAGCTCGCGGCCGCCGACGCCCAACCTGATCTGGCCGCCGTCGGCGGGCAGCGGGGTCAGGCCGACGGTGTCGCGGTAGAACTCCAGCGCCCGGGCGCCGTCGGTCACCGCGAGGTGGACCGGGCCCACCCCGGTCCCGGCCGCGATCGAGCGCGGCGCCTGGTCGATCATCGTCATCCTCGGTCCTCTGTCCTGTTCGGTGGCTGGCGTGGCCCAGGGGCTTTGCAACCGGCCAGGGTCGCGATTTACTCCATATGCCCAGGACCGCCCGCCGCTATGCTGCTAGGCAGCGCAGACCCCCACCGGAGGTGAATTCGATGGCCAGCAAGGACCGCCCCAAGGAAGTCAAGAAGAAGAAGGCCAAGAAGCCGCCGGTGCCCAAGGACCAGGTGACCCCGCGCGAGCGCTTCACGCCGCCGCCCCCGCCGCGCGAGAAGGAGCGCGAGGGCTGACCGCGCGCGTCGCCGGGGCGGGGAGGACGGTATGAGCCAGGTCGAGTACGAGCCTCGCGGCGCCGTCGCGCTGGTGACCGTCAACCGGCCCGAGCGGCGCAACGCCGTCGACGCCGCCACCGCCACCGCCCTGGCGGACGCCTTCCGGCGCTTCGACGCCGATCCCGGAGCCAGCGTGGCGGTGCTGACCGGCGCCGGCGGCCACTTCTGCGCCGGTGCCGACCTGCGGGCGCTCTCGGAGGGCGACTCGCGGCGCCTCGACGACACCGGCGACGGCCCCATGGGCCCCACCCGGATGCGCCTCTCCAAGCCGGTCATCGCCGCCGTCGAGGGCTACGCGGTCGCCGGCGGCCTGGAGCTGGTGCTCTGGTGCGACCTCCGGGTGGCGGCCCGCGATGCCGTCTTCGGCGTCTTCTGCCGCCGCTTCGGGGTGCCCCTGATCGACCTCGGCACCGTCCGCCTGCCGCGCCTGATCGGCCACAGCAACGCCATGGACCTGATCCTCACCGGACGCGGCGTCTCGGGCGACGAGGCCCTGCGGATGGGCCTGGCCAACCGGGTGGTCGAGCCCGGCGAGGCGGTGGCGGCGGCCCTGGCCCTGGCCGCCGAGCTGGCGGCGCTGCCCCAGACCTGCCTGCGCAACGATCGGCTCTCGGCCCTGGAGCAGTGGGGGATGGACGAGGACGCGGCCTGGCGCAACGAGCTGCGGCGGGGCCTGGAGACGATCGGCTCGGGCGAGACGGCCGCGGGCGCGGGAGCCTTTGCCGGCGGCGCCGGCCGCCATGGCACCGCCCGCCAGGGCTGACGCGCACCGGCGCGGTTGCGGGGTTCGGCGCTCGGCGATCGCGTAACCTCTTGAACGCCGTGGCAGCGACGCGCCGGAGCACCGATGATCTCTTCCGCGCCGATGTCGCGCACGTCTGGCACCCCTTCACCCAGATGGCCGACTACGCGGCCACCGAGCCGCTGATCGTCGACTCCGCCGAGGGCAACTGGCTGGTCGACACCGAGGGCCGGCGCTACCTCGACGGCGTGTCCTCGCTGTGGTGCAACGTCCACGGCCACCGGGTGCCGGAGATCGACGACGCCATCCGGGCCCAGCTCGGCCGGGTGGCCCACAGCACCCTGCTGGGCAGCGGCAGCGTGCCCTCGATCGAGCTGGCGGCGAAGCTGGCGGAGATCGCCCCGGCGGGACTGACCCGCGTCTTCTACGCCGAGAACGGCGCCAGCGCGGTGGAGATCGCGCTGAAGATGGCCTTCCAGCACTGGCGCCATCGCGGCCAGCCGGGGCGGACCCGCTTCCTGGCCTTCGCCAACGCCTACCACGGGGACACCCTGGGGGCCGTGTCGGTGGGGGGCATCGAGCTCTTCCACGAGGCCTTCCGGCCGCTGCTCTTCGACGTCCTGCGCGCCCCCAGCCCCTACCACTACCGCTGCCCCGACGGGCACGCCGGCCACGAGGAGTGCGGGCGGCATTCACTGGCGGTCGCCGACCGGCTCCTGGCGGAGCACGCCGGCGAGGTCGGCGCGGTGATCCTGGAGCCGCTGGTCCAGGGCGCGGCGGGGATGATCACCCAGCCGCCGGGCTTCCTGGCCGGGCTGGCCGAGGTCTGCCGCCGCCACGACGTGCTCCTGATCCTGGACGAGGTGGCGACCGGCTTCGGCCGCACCGGGACCCTCTTCGCCTGCGAGCAGGAGGGCGTGGCGCCCGACCTGCTGGTCCTCGGCAAGGGCATCACCGGCGGCTACCTGCCCATGTCCGCGGTGCTCGCGGGCGACGCCTTCGCCGAGCCCTTCCTGGGCGCTCCGACCGCTGGCCGGACCTTCTACCACGGCCACACCTATACCGGGAACCAGCTCTGCTGCGCCGCCGCGCTGGCCAACCTGGACCTCTTCGACACCCGCGACGTGGTGGCCCGCGGGCGCGAGGCGGCGACGCTGCTGGCCTCGCAGCTGGAGCGCTTCGAGGAGCTGCCCGCCGTGGGCCAGGTCCGCCAGCGAGGGTTGATGGTCGGCATCGAGCTGGTCGCCGACCGCGAGACCCGCGCCGTCCCCGACCCCCGGCGGCGCCTGGCCTGGAACGTCTGCCTCGGGCTGCGCCGGCGGGGCGTGCTGATCCGTCCATTGGGCGACGTCGTGGTGCTGATGCCGCCGCTCTCGATCCGGCCCGAGGAG
>DASZGP010000200.1:0-7418 GCA_035938695.1 Candidatus Dormiibacterota bacterium
CAAGCCCTCGATCAACGTGCCCACGGCCGGCACGGCGATCGCCGGCGGCCGCTCGATCACCGACCCCGCGGGGGACGCCACCTGGCCCAACACCTCCGGCGGCACCAACCTCCCCGGGGCCGACCTGCTGGGCGCCTCGCTGGCCTTCAACGCCGGCCAGCTCACCGGCACCTTCACCCTGGCCGACGCCTCGGCGACCGGGATGGCGGCGGCGATCACGGGCTACAACAACGTCATCCAGGCGGAGCCGCCCGCCGCCCGGGCCCAGTACGTCCTCCGCTTCAACACCGCCAACGACACGTGCTACATGGGCATGGACGTCGACAGCACCGGCACCCAGACCTTCTACGACGGCGTCCTCGACCCCAACAGCAAGGTCACCAACGGCGCCAGCACGCTGGCGGCCGCCTACCGGCCGGGCACCGGTGAGATCGCCACCTCGATCGTCAACAACACCGTCAGGATCACCGCCAAGGACGCTCTCTGCGGCATCAAGTCGGGCACCCCGGTCTACAGCGTCTCGGCCTTCAGCATGATGGGCCCCTCGGACGCCCAGAACACCCTGATCGCCAACACCATGCGGGTGATCGACGCCACGGCGCCGATGGACATCGTGCTGGGCCAGAACGCGGTCGCCGCCAGCCCCAGCCCGGTGGTGGTGGCGTCGCCCACGCCGACCGTGCCGCCGCTGCCCAACACCGCCGGCCGGGTGATCTCCGCCGCCGGCCTGGGCCTGATCCTGGCCTTGCTGATCCTGGGTCCGCTGGCCTTCCTGCGCCGGCGTCCGGCCGTCCGTCTCTAACCTGGGGAGGGGGCCGGCAGGGTCCTGACGGCGGCCTCCAGCCGCCACAGCGCCTCGGCGTCGTCGAGGGAGACCCCCAGCAGCGACGAGATCCGCTGCATCCGGTAGATCACGCTCTGGCGGTGCAGGTGGACCCGGCGGGCGGTGGCCGAGATCGACCGGTTGGCCTCGAACCAGACCCTCAGGGTGTGGAGCAGGGCGGGTTTGCCGCCCAGCGGCGCCAGCAGGGCGGCCTGGCAGCGGGCCAGGGCGACGGGGTCGGCCCGCAGCGCGGCGTGGGGGTAGATCCGGGCGAAGTCCTGGAGCCGGCCGCCTCCCGCCGCCGCCAGCTCCAGGCCCATCCGCGCCGCCACCACCGCCTCGTCCACCGCCCGGGCCAGGGAGACGTCCTCGCTGGCCGCGGAGATCCCGAAGGCCACGTCCTCGGCCGGGGCGGCGGCGGCCAGCACCTGGGGCATCGGCTCCCGCGCCAGCAGCCAGACCGCCAGCCCGTTGCGGTGGCCCACCACGGCCCGGGGGAAGCGGGCCCGGAGCCGGCCGTTGACGGTGTCCGCCACCCGCTGGGCCGAGGCCCGGTCGGCGCCGCCGGCGACCAGCGCCAGGGCCACCCGGGGGCGGGCGATGTTGAGCGCCTCGACCCGCCCGGCGCCGGCCCGGCCGCTGACCAGCTCCTCGAAGAGCACGCCCTCGCTGAGGGTCTGGGAGCGCACGTCGGCCTGGACCCGGCGGGCATAGGCCTCGGCGATCCGCGAGCTGAGCTGGTCGATGTACTCGAAGACCTGGCCGGCCAGCGGCAGCAGCTCCTCCAGGGGGACGTCACCGACCTCCAGGCTGGCCCGCAGGGTGGCCTCCCAGCCCACCCGGGCGCCGATCCGGAGCGCGTGCAGCAGCGGCTCCAGGGGCTCGGCGTTGCCGGCCACCGCGTCGCCCACCCGCTGCACCACCGCCAGCTCGCGGGGCCCGGGCGGCCGGCCGGTGACCAGGATGCGGAGGAAGATGCGGACCGCCAGCTGGCAGAGCTGGAGGATGTTCTCGCGGTAGCGGGGCGGGTCGTCGCGGTAGTGGGCGACCTCGGCCAGGATGGCCCGCTCCATCAGCGTCCCCATCCGTGGCACGTCGGCGGAGAGGCGCCGGGTGACCGCGGCCGGGAAGGGACGCGCCGGGGGCGTGGCGAGCTGGGTCACGGGCTCATCTTACTGGCCAGGCACCATACAGATGTATGGAAACGAGGCGAAAATTTCCTGGCAAACCACGGAATCATTCGTCCCAACGTCGCAATAGACTCAAATCCAGGACGCCGTCGGTGACCCTTGGGGGCGCATTCCACTTACGCCAGAACCAACGCCCAGGAGGATAGAGATGAGCAACGAGCGCTTGCGCGAGGCGAGTCAGATTGCAGGTGCGCTCATGGCGCTGGAGGCGGCATGAGCAACGAGCGCTTGCGCGAGGCGAGTCAGATTGCAGGTGCGCTCATGGCGCCGGGGGCGGCATGAGCAGTGACGAGATGCTCTACGAGCGCCACTTCGAGCGCATGGAGCGCAACCGCTGGATGCTGACCAAGGACGTCCCCTGGGAGCAGCTCCAGCCCGAGCTCCTCCCCGAGGGGCTGCTCCATGATCTCCGCTACATCTGCCTGACCGAGCTGTCGGCGCTCTACGCCACCGAGATGTTCATCCGCGATTTCTACGAGGACATCGACTTCTGCGCCTTCGTCTCCGTCTGGTTCTACGAGGAGATGAAGCACTTCCTGACCATGAAGAAGTACATCAACAAGTGCGGTCTTCACCTCCCCGACCTGGACACCGAGCTGCCCAAGCTGCGCCTCAGCTTCGATCCCGGCCCGGCGGTGCAGACCATGACCATGCACTTCATCGGCGAGCACCGCCTGGCGCTCTGGTACAACAACTTCGCCGACAGCTTCGAGGAGCCGGTGCTGAAGAAGATCTTCCGCATCCTGGCCATCGACGAGCTGCGCCACGGCGCGGTCTACATGACCTACCTCGACAAGGCCGCTAAGAAGGACGAGGCGGTTCTCAAGGACGCCCTGATGATGTCGCTCTGGATGCTGCGCAGCAGTAGCGACAAGCCCAAGCACCCCACCACCGTGACCAAGCCGTCGGTCCTCGACATGCTGGAGGACCCCGACTACCTGGTCCGCATGATCCACACCTACACGCCCAAGTACGACGAGACGGAGATGAAGCAGACGGTCTTCGCCAGCCTCTCCAAGTTCGCCGGCCGCTCGATCAAGAGCGAGCGCGACCTGCTCCACGTCCTCCGCGACCTGCCCAGCCCCGACCAGGACATGGTCGGCGCCCGGCCGCTCTAGGGGCCGGGCCGGGTCAGGCCTTGCCGCCGCGCCGCTTCTTCTCGGGCGGGTGGTCGGTGGGGGGCAGGGGCAGCGCCTCCCAGGGCAGGGCCATGGGCAGGTCGGCCCCGGCCGCCGGCTGGGTCGTCGGGGCCGGTGGGGTGGGGGGCGGCGCGTCGTCCTGCGCGGGCGGCGGGATGGAGGGGATGACGAAGGCCGCCGCCTCCAGCGGGGAGACCAGGGGGATCTCGGGGATGGCGTCGATCGCCGGGCTGGCCGGCGGCGGCGCCGGCGGCCGGACCAGGGTCTGGTCGGGGTCCGCGCTCGGCGGGGTGTACTGGGGCAGCCCCGGGGAGGCCAGCAGCTCCGCCTCGGCTGGCGGAGGCGGCTCGGGTGCAGGCGGGGGCGGGGGAGCGGGAACCTCGAGGGGCGCCGGCATCGGCTGGACCTGCATCGCCGGCGGCGCTGCGGCCGGTGTCAGGGCCTGGAACGGCGGCGGGCTGTAGTCCACCCGGGGGTCGGGAGCCGCCGCCGGGGGCGGGCTGGGCTGGGGGCCGGGGGGTGCCGCCGCCGTGGCGCTCGGCGCGGGGGCCATCGCCGGCCCCAGCGAGGCGCTCAGCAGGTTGATCGGTGGCGTGGCCGAGGCCATGCCGATGGTCCCGGCCGCGCCCGCCAGCGACTGGTAGGTCTCCTGGGCCGGGGGCGGGGGGGGCGGCGTCACCGGCAGCATCGGCGCCGCGGGGGCGGGCACCGGGGCGGCCGCCCGCTGGGCGTCGCGCTGGGCCTCGGCCAGCACCCGGTCGGGGTCCAGCATGTGGAGCACGTAGGTCCCGGCCATCATGTCGTGGAGGCCGCGCTTCTCCTTGGACACCGCGACCCGGAAGGCCGAGATCACCGCGCCGATCACCGTCGCGTAGAGCAGGTTGAGCACGAAGTAGCGCAGGAAGGCGCGGCCGAAGTTCGGCGACTGCCCGGTCTTGTCGACCACCCGCAGGTTCATGATCAGCATCCCCGGGCTGGCGCCCAGGATGTTCCACGAGCCGACGTAGTAGAAGAGGCTGACCAGGCCGACACCGGCTAGCAGGATGGCGTCCTGCTTGAGCTGCTCCAGGACCAGGTCGCTGGTGATCGCGCTGTGGCTCAGCTGCTCGCCCATCTGGGCCCGCCAGAGCAGGGTGACGGGGATGACGATCGCCAGCAGGATCAGGGTGTCCAGGACCAGGGCGATCAGGCGGGGAAGGAAGCCCCCCGGCTGCAGCACCTTGACCGGCCGGGCCCGCGAGCCGGTGCCGGGGGCCTCGTACTTCTCGCCGGCCTTGAGCAGGCCGGTGGCCTGGCGCAGGGGCCAGCCGCATTTGCCACAGCGCGGATTCGCGCCGCTGTTGGCCCAACCGCATCTGGGGCAGGCGACCTGCCATGACTGGACGCTCATGCCGGGAAGGTTAGAGGATCAAGCTCCGTCGTAGGGGATTCGCGCGCTGCGAACCTGTCCGCAGGCCTCAATCTGGGGCCGGCCTACAATTCTGGACTAGATCAGCGGCCAGGGGAACGACCACGAGCTCTCCGGTTCGGGGAAGACGCCCGGCTCCGACCACCGCCGGGCCCGCGCCAGCAGCGTCCTCAGCTCCGCCGCCGAGATCAGCCGCCGCAGCCGCGAGCGCCCGGCGCCGCCGGCCTCCAGCGCCGTGGCGAGACCGGCGACCGCCGTGCGGTCGGCCTCGGGGATCGGCTCGCCGGCGAAGTCCCAGATCACCGTGCGCAGCTTGGGCTCGACGTGGAAGGTCAGCCCGTTGTCGATGGCCCGGATCGCCCCGCCGGGGTCGAGCAGGCAGTGGCCGCTCTTGCGGTCGGCGTTGTTGCAGACGGCGTCGAGCAGCGCCAGCCGGCGGAAGGCGTCCGCATGGCGCTCTAGGAGGGTGAAGTAGTGCTGGCCGGGGTCGTGCGCGACGAAGAGCTGCAGCGAGCCCGGCCCCAGCGGCGCTTCGGCCCGCGGCACCGTCGGCGGCACCAGGTCCCAGCCCAGCAGCCGGGAGACCTCGTAGGCCGCCGCCTCGCGCCGGTGCAGGGTGCCCTCGGGGAAGTCCCAGAGGGGGCGCTCGCCGGCGGCCGGCTTGTAGACCGCCAGGGCCTCGCGCCCGGCCTGGCGGCAGCGGACCAGGAAGGTGCCGTTGCTGGAGTGGGCCAGGCGGCCGACGATCTCGATCTGGCCCCGGGACAGGAGCCGCAGGGCGGCCCGGTCGGCGTCCGGGCCGGAGGTGGCGCCGGCCGGCCCGGGAGTCAGAAGACCGGGCTCTTCCCGTTCCGGCGCGGGCAGTGGTGGCCCTCGGGGTCCATCGGCTGGCCGCAGACCGGGCAGAGCGGCCGGCCGGCGGAGACCAGCTCCAGCCCCCGGTTGGCCAGGGCCAGCATCTGCGCCGGGCGGATCCAGATCCGGGCGGTGGCCAGGCTGTCGGGGTCGGTGTCCTCGGCGGCCGGGGCCTCCTGGGCCACCAGCACCACCATGTGGCGGTCGGAGTCCATGCCGATGCCCAGCTGGCCCGCCCGCCAGTCGGGCTCGACCGGCTCCCGGAGCTCGGCCGGGGCCTCCTTGGCGCCGACGTCCTCGCCCTCCAGCAGCTCGACCGCCCGCTGCGCCAGCGCGGCCACCTGGACCTTCTCGACCAGCAGGGTCAGCGAACGCAGGGCGCCGCGGGCCTGGATGAAGAAGGCGCGCTGGCCGGGCTGGCCGATCGCCCCCACGGCGATCGCCTGGGCGGGGTCGACCTCGAAGTCCTGCGCCATCGCGTAATTCTTACCGCTGCGGCGGTGGCGCCGCTCCGCCGCGGCCGGCGCGGCCCCGCCCCCGCCCGGTTGGGGGGACCAGCCGGTCCAGCCCGCCGGCGTCGTTGAGCCTGACCAGCGCGGGGGGGCCGTCGCCCACCCGCAGCGCCGTGACCGAGCCCAGGTCGATCACCAGCCGCTGCATCAGGTCGCCGTGGAGGCCGACCAGGTGGGCCACCGCCAGCTTGATCGGGTCGGCGTGGCTGAAGGCCGCGACGGTCGCGGCGGGGTGCCGCTGGAACATGGCCTCGATCGCCGCCACCATCCGGGCCTGGGCCTCCCGCACCGCCTCGCCGCCGGGGAAGCGGGCGTCCAGGGGGCGGGCCTGGACCCGCTTCCAGAGGTCGGTCCGGCTCAGCTCCCGGTAGGGCTGGCCGGCCCACTCGCCGTAGTCCATCTCGTTCAGCCGCTGGTCCACCTCCACCTCCAGTCCGCGCGCGGCGGCCAGGGGGGCGGCCGTCTCCCGGGCCCGCTCCATCGGGCTGGAGTACACGGCCTCGATCGGCAGGCCCGCCAGCCGCTCGGCCACGCTCTCCGCCTGCCGCCGGCCGACGTCGTTCAGCGGCACGCCGGGGGTGCGGCCGACGAGCCGGGTGGCGGTGAGGTCGGTGAGCCCGTGGCGGATCAGCAGCAGGAGCACCCGGCAAGGCTACCGGCGTTGCCGCGGCTGACACCAGGATGTCGCCTTCCTGAGACACCGAACTGGATGAAGTATGTTATCGTCGCTATCACCAGGGAACAACCGGGCCAGGTCCTTCGTTATCTCAGTGACGGCCCAGGTGGGCCGCGAGAGGCTGGATTATGGAAGAGTCGATCAACGAGTTCCGCGACAAGCACGCGCTACTCCTCACGGAGATCAAGCGGCTGACCGACGAGAGCGCCGACGACACCCAGGCCGCCCGCACCCGCGAGCTGCGCAGCATCCTGCGGGTGGTCGCCCGCAGCTTCCTGCGCGAGAACGTCGATCCCTCGGTCTCCGAGGCCCAGCTCCAGGAGTGGCTCGGTCGGCTCGACGCCGCCGCCTGACCCGCCTTGGGGGGGCGGACCGCACGGGCCCCCCCCCGTTTGGCGCGCTGGCCGCGCCCGGGCTCAAATAAACTTGCGGGATGGCACGCGAGCGGCTCAGCCGCGCCGAGCAGCGCTTCAACTACGGCATCGCCATCCTGGCGGTGGCGGTGGTGGTGGTGCTGATCGTCGCCTCCCCCCAGGTCACCTTCGCCGGCACCCCGGTGCCGGTCCTGGCCCTGGCCGTCCTGGCGGGCGCCTTCCTCTTCGGCCTGGGCCAGATGGTGGTCGGCCTGACCCGGCGCCGGCGCTACCTCCGCGATCTCGCGGCGGCGCCGCCAGAGCCCCCGCGGGAGTAGTTTCAAGCCACTGGCGCCGGGTATAACGGTGCCAGTTCCAATCCGACAAACCACAGGAGCACGCAGAGAAGGATGCCCAAGGCAGTAGGAATCGACCTCGGCACGACCAACAGCGTCGTCGCCG
>DASZGP010000201.1:0-1976 GCA_035938695.1 Candidatus Dormiibacterota bacterium
GCTCCCGGAAGCCGGGGTACTGGCTCTCCAGCGAGCTGAGAACCTCGTTGACGGTGCTGCCCTCGACCTCCACGACCGACTCACCGCTGGTGAGGCGGCGCAGGGGCCCGGGGACTCTGACTTTGACGGCCATTTCTACTCTCCCTCGGCTCGGGTGATCGGTAATTGTATCGGCGCAGGGCACCGCGGTATTCCCGGTGCCGCCTCAGAGGAGGTCGGCATAGGTCTCCTGGAAGGCCCGGTAGCTGGGCTTGATGGTGCGGCGGTGGCGCTCGAGGTCCTCCAGCACCTGGATCGTCTTGAAGCCGTGGCCGGTGATGTAGGCGACGACGGTCTCGTGGCCCCGCCAGCGGCCGGCCCGGGCCAGCTTGGCCAGCGTCCCGACGGTGACCCCGCCGGCGGTCTCGGCGAAGATGCCCTCGGTGCGCGCCAGCAGCTCGATCGCCGCCACGATCTCCGCCTCGCTGACCGACTCGACCACCCCGCCGGTGCCGCCCGCGATGTTGATGACGTACTTGCCGTCGCTGGGGTTGCCGATGGCCAGCGACTTGGCGATGGTGTCGGGACGCACCGGCCGCACAGGCTGCCCCTCCTTGAAGGCGGTGGCGACCGGCGAGCAGTTGGTCGCCTGGGCCCCGGTCAGCCTGGGGTACGGGCCGGGTTCGACCAGCTCCAGCTCGATCAGCTCCTGGATCGCCTTGTTGTGCTTGACGAACTGGCAGCCCGACGCGATGGGGATCACGATCTCGTCCGGCAGGCGCCAGCCGAGCTGCTCCGCGGTCTCGTAGGTCAGGGTCTTGCTGCCCTCGGCGTAGAAGGGCCGGACGTTGATGTTGGCGAAGGCCCAATGGTAGGTGTCGGCCAGCTCGGAGCAGAGCCGGTTGACCTCGTCGTAGTTGCCCTCCACCGCCACCACGTTGGGCGCGAACACCGAGGTGGTCAGCACCTTGCTGGCCTCCAGGTCGGCGGGGATGAAGACGAAGCAGCGCATCCCCGCCCGCGCCGAGTAGGCGGCGACCGAGTTGGCCAGGTTGCCGGTGGAGGCGCAGGCCATGGTGTCGAAGCCGTTGGCCCGCGCCCACGACACCGCGACGCTGACCACCCGGTCCTTGAAGGAGTTGGTCGGGTTCATGGTGTCGTTCTTGAGCCAGAGGTTGTCCAGCCCCAGCGCCGCCCCCAGCGTCCGAGCGTGGACCAGGGGGGTCATCCCCTCCCCCAGGGTCACCGGCTCGGCGCCGTCGGGCAGCGGCAGCAGGTCGCGGTAGCGCCAGACCGAGTTGGGCCCGGCCTGGATGCTCTCGCGGGTCACGGTCTCCGCCAGCCTGCCGTGGTCGTAGCGCACCTCGAGCGGCCCGAAGCACATCTCGCAGACATGCGTGGCGGTGACCGGGAACTCGGTCTGGCACTCACGGCACATCAGCGAACGTACGGCGGTCATGGCTCTCCTCGATTCTGGCGGCCGCGCTCTCCGGATGCATCCTGCTCCGGTCGCGCGGCCTTCGGCGGCTCGCGGGACGGGCAGGGCCCGTGGTACCACCCACGTTCACCCGAGCCTCGCGGCCCGGGCCTCTCCAGGTGCCGCTCACGCTGACACCCTCGCCCCGCTATCGGTGGGCCTCCGCCGGGCTCTACTCGGCCGCTGCTCGCCGCCTTTCCGCCCAGGGCCAGGGGGTCATTTCGCGGCGCCTGTGCCACCGGGCTCGCACCAACTCCCGGCTCGCTCCGGCCTCGGCCGACCGCTACTCCATCCCCTGATCGCCGTATTCGATTGGGGACGATTCTACGCCAGGCCCGGCGCAGGACGTAGAAGGTCTCGTCGGCGTCGAAGAAGTGGACGCCCCAGTAGTCAAGCGGGACACTGGTCTTGACCCGGTTTGGTGGAGTCGGGATGCTGGAATGGCATGCTGCTGTCCGTTCAGGAGGACAGCATGGGCAGAAGGGCTTACCCGCCAGAGTTCCGGCAGAGGGTCCTTGAC
>DASZGP010000202.1:0-7845 GCA_035938695.1 Candidatus Dormiibacterota bacterium
TCACTCCCCAGGAGGGCCGCTACCAGGCCTTCATCTGCCACGTCGACACCCCGCCGGACGACATGCAGCTGACCAAGGCGGCGCTGCGGGTGGAGAGCATGAAGCCCCTTGACATGACCCACACCGAGTGGCTCCTGCTGCCCCGCGTGGACGCCAAGGAGGTGGCCTTCGTGCCGCCGGGCGCGGAGTTCAGCACCGAGCTGGCGGAGTGGTACCGGCGCTTCCAGGTCCCCGGCACCCCGGGCGCGGGGATCGGCGACGCCGACGACACGGGCACCTTCACCCCGATCGACGTCTCCTCGCGGGCGCGCACCTTCCTGGAGCAGGTGGACACCGTGCTGGACGTGCTCCAGACGGCCCGCGAGAAGCGGGCCCACGAGCTGCGCCGCAAGGCCACGGTGGCGGAATCGGCGCTGACCTGCCCGGTCTGCCACCAGGAGGTGCCGGCCGGGAGCCGGGCCTGCCCCGAGTGCGGCCGCTCGCTGGGGCCGGCCTACCAGCAGCCGGGCGCGGTCACCGAGGCCCTGCTGGAGCTCCCCCCCGGCCAGGCCGAGCGCTTCAACTCCTTCCAGAAGCTGGAGCTGATGACCGCCGCCGGCGAGATGGAGCCGGCCTTCGATGTGGTCGACCGCAGCCACCTGCGGGTCTACTTCCGCCGCCCGGTGCAGCTCCTGCCGGAGGTCGAGATCGCCCCCATCGAGGGCGGCGCGGTGGCCTCGGCCCAGCGCCACGCCCTCGACCTGGCGCTCTCCGGCCACCCCGACCTGGCCACCGTGATCAAGCTGGTGGCGGCCCCCGAGCGGATGCCCGAGCCCGGTGACAGCCCCCTGCCCAACCCGCTCTTCAACGCGGGCATCGACGACAACGAGGAGCAGAAGGAGGCCGTCCGCCGCATCGTGGCCCTGCCGGCCGGCGGGCTGATGATGCTCCAGGGCCCGCCCGGCACCGGCAAGACCACGGTCATCGTGGAGGCGGTGCGCCAGATCCTGGCGGCCAAGCCGATGGCCCGGATCCTGATCTCCTCGCACTCCAACCGGGCCGTCGACGACGCCACGGAGCGGCTCCAGAAGCACGGCGTCCGGATCTTCCGGCTCAAGGCCGGCGAGGACCGCGGCGTCACCACCTGGGACCGCGCCGGCGACGAGCGCGTGGTGGCGGCGACCTGCAACAAGGCGGTGGTCACCGAGGGCCAGCGCGGCGAGCAGTACACCTACGCCTTCCTGGACGAGGCCAACAAGGCCCGCGCCGAGGAGACCATCCCCTTCATCGCCCTGGGCCAGCGGGTGGTCCTGATCGGCGACCACCACCAGCTCCCGCCGGTGGTCGAGGAGGAGGACCTGGCGGGCCTCCGCCGCGGCACCCCGGAGTGGCACCTGGCCCGCAAGTCGTACTTCGAGATCCTCTGGGAGAGCGACCTGCCGGCCACCGACAAGATCAGGCTGGAGGTCCAGCACCGGATGCACCCGGCGATCCGCCACCTGGTCTCGCAGCGCTTCTACCGCGGCTCGCTGCGCGACGGCGACGTGGTCAAGGCGTACCACCGGCCCAAGGTGCTCGGCGCCCACCGCTCGCTGATCTGGATCGACTCCGCCGGCGCCGAGGTCCGCGAGATGCGCACCGGCAACGGCTCGATCTACAACCTCAACCACGTCAACATCTGCCGCTCCCTGGTGCGGCTGCTCTCCGAGCGCACCGACCCATCGCTGAACATCGCCCTGATCGGCATGTACCGCGAGCAGCTCCGCCGCTACGGCCAGTGGCGCCAGTGGACCCACCGCGACTTCCGCGCCGACACCGTCGACGCCTTCGAGGGCGCCGAGGCCGACGTGGTGATCGTCGACCTGGTCCGCAGCAACCCCCGCGGCATGGTCGGCTTCCTGGAGGTCCACAACCGGATCAACGTCGCCATGTCCCGGGCCAAGCGGCTGCTGATCGTGGTCGGCGACTCCCAGACGGTGCGCAGCAACCGCGTCCTGCGCCAGGTCTTCGAGGGCTTCCGGCGCTCCGGCGCGATCGTGCCCTGGCACCGCCTGCCCAACGTGGGCAAGGGCAGCGGCAAGCGCCGCCGCCGGCGCGGGCAGCCCGAGGGGCAGCGGCCGGAGGGCCAGCCGCGCCAGCGCCAGCAGGGGCCACGGCAGCCGGGCCAGAGGGTGGCCGTCCCGGCCGACGAGATCGGCGAGGGCATGGCCCCGCCGCCCCCGCCCCAGGCGCCCCAGCCCCGCCGCATCCGGCTCCGGCCGCTGCCCGGCGGCCGGGAGCAGTCCGGCCCCACCGGCGCCGACGCGCCCGAGGAAGCCGCCGAGGGCGCGCCCGCCATGGAGCTGCTGGCGCCCGGCCAGCAGCCCGCCGTGCCCGGCCAGAGCCGGCGCTCGCGGCGCCGCCGGCGGCGGCGGCAGCGCAACCGGCAGCCGGGCGAGATCGGGACGGAGGCGCCGACTCCGGCTGACGGTTCGGTGCCCACCGGCGCAGCCGCGGCAGCCGGTGGTGGCGGCCTGGAGCCTGTGGCCGCGGTCGAGGTCGGCCCCAACGGGTCGGCCGCGGAAGCGCCGGCGCCCAAGCCACGGGCCCGGCGCACCGCCAAGGCGATGGCCGCTCCGGACGACGCCGGCCAGGCCCCAGCGGACGCCTAGGCCGAGTCTCGCGGTCCGGCGGCGGCCGTGAGGGCGGCGGCCGCGCGGTTCAGGGGATGCCGCCGGTGCCGGTCGTGGGCGATCGCCGGATGGCTCAGCGCAGCTCGCTGATCCGGATCAGGTTGCCCGCGGGATCACGGAAGGCGCAGTCACGAATCCCGTACGGCTGCTCGATGGGCTCCTGGACGACCTCGGCGCCGCCGGCCTGCAGCCGCGCGAAGGCGCCGTCGAGATCGGCGGTGGCCAGGACGATGATCGCGTAGCTGCCCTTGGCCATCATCTCGGCGATGGTGCGGCGCTCGTCGTCGGTGATGCCGGGGTCGGCGGCCGGCGGATGCAGGACGATGGACGTGCCGGGCTGGTTGGGCGGGCCCACCGTGATCCAGCGCATCCCGCCGTACCCGACGTCGTTGCGGACCTCGAACCCCAGGGTGTCGCGATAGAAGGCCAGGGAAGCCTCCGGGTCGTCGTGCGGCAGGAAGGTCGAGTGAATGGTGAGGTCCATGCTGGTCATGCCTCCGTCAGGAGCCGACGTACGCCGCGAGGTGCTCGCCGGTGAGGGTGGAGCGGGCGGCGACGAGGTCGGCGGGGGCGCCCGTGAAGACGACCCGGCCGCCGTCGTGGCCGGCGCCGGGGCCGAGGTCGATGATCCAGTCGGCGTGCGCCATGACCGCCTGGTGGTGCTCGACGACGATGACCGACTTGCCGGAATCGACGAGCCCGTCGAGCAGGCCGAGGAGCTGCGTGACATCGGCCAGGTGGAGGCCGGTGGTCGGCTCGTCGAGGACGTAGACGCCGCCCTTCTCGGCCATGTGGGTGGCCAGCTTGAGCCGCTGTCGCTCGCCGCCGGACAGCGTGGTCAGCGGCTGGCCGATGCTGAGGTAGCCGAGCCCGACATCCCCGAGCCGGTCGAGGATGGCGTGCGCGGCCGGCGTGGGCGCCGCGCCCCCCGAAGCGAAGAACTCAGCGGCCTCGGTCACCGACATCGCGAGCACCTCGCTGATGTCGCGGCCGCCGAGGTGGTAGTCCAGCACCGAGGCCTCGAACCGCTTCCCCTCGCACTCCTCGCAGGTGGTGGCGACGGTGGCCATCATGGCCAGGTCGGTGTAGATGACGCCGGCGCCGTTGCAGTTGGGGCAGGCGCCCTCGGAGTTGGCGCTGAACAGCGCCGGCTTCACGCCGTTGGCCTTGGCGAACGCCGTGCGGATGGGGTCGAGCAATCCGGTGTAGGTCGCCGGGTTGCTCCGACGCGAGCCGCGGATCGCGCCCTGGTCGATCGACACCACGCCCGCGCCGGCGGGGATCGACCCGTGCACCAGCGAGCTCTTGCCGGAGCCGGCGACGCCGGTGACGACGACCAGCACCCCGAGCGGGATGTCGACGTCGACGTCGCGCAGGTTGTGCGCCGTCGCGCCGCGGATCTGCATGGTGCCGGTGGGCGTCCGCACCGTCGCCTTGAGGGCGGCCCGGTCAGCGAGATGGCGGCCGGTGAGGGTGCCGCTCCCCCGCAGCCCCTCGACGCTGCCCTCGAAGCAGATGGTGCCGCCCGCCGCCCCGGCGCCGGGCCCGAGGTCGACGACGTGGTCGGCGATGGCGATGGTCTCCGGCTCGTGCTCCACGACCAGCACCGTGTTGCCCTTGTCCCGCAGCCGCAGCAGCAGGTCGTTCATCCGCTGGACGTCATGGGGGTGCAGGCCCGCGGTGGGCTCGTCGAAGACGTAGGTGACGTCGGTGAGCGAGGAGCCGAGGTGGCGGATCATCTTGACGCGCTGCGCCTCGCCGCCCGACAGCGTGCCCGACGGCCGGTCCAGCGAGAGGTAGCCCAGCCCGATCTCGGTGAAGGAGTCGAGGGTCTGCCGCAGCGCCGTGAGCAGCGGCGCCACCGACGGCTCCTCGAGACCACGCACCCACTCGGCCAGGTCGCTGATCTGCATCGCGCAGGCGTCGGCGATGCTGACCCCCTTGATCTTGGAGGACCGCGCGGCCGCGCTGAGCCGGGTGCCGCCGCACTCGGGGCAGGCGCCGAAGGTCACCGCCCGGTCCACGAACGCCCGGATGTGCGGCTGGAGCGCGTCGGGGTCCTTGGAGAGCATCGACTTCTGCACCTTGGGGACCAGCCCCTCGTAGGTCAGGTTGACGCCCTTGATCTTGACCTTGACCGGCTCCTTGTAGAGGAAGTCGTCGAGCTCCTTCTTGGTGTACTTGCGGATCGGCTTGTCGGGGTCGAGGAAGCCCGACTCGATGAAGAGCCCCGTCGTCCACCAGCTGTCGGTCTTGTAGCCGGGGATGGTGATCGCGCCCTCGGCGAGCGACTTGGAGTCGTCGTAGAGCTGGGTGAGGTCGATGTCGGAGACCGTGCCCCGGCCCTCGCAGCGCGTGCACATGCCGCCGGTGCGGGTGAAGGTCGCGCTCACGGCCTTGGTCTTGCCGGCGCCGCGTTCGACCGTGATCGCACCGCTGGCCCGCACCGAGGGGACGTTGAAGGAGTACGCGTTGGGCGAGCCGATGTGCGGCTGCCCCAGCCGGCTGAAGAGGATGCGCAGCATCGCGTTGGCGTCGGTGGCGGTGCCGACCGTGGAGCGGGCGTCGGCGCCCATGCGCTGCTGGTCGACGATGATCGCGGTCGTCAGCCCTTCGAGCACGTCGACCTCGGGCCGCGCCAGGGTCGGCATGAAGCCCTGCACGAAGGCGCTGTAGGTCTCGTTGATCAGCCGCTGGGACTCCGCGGCGATGGTGTCGAACACCAGCGAGCTCTTGCCCGAGCCGGAGACCCCGGTGAACACCGTCAGCCGGCGCTTGGGGATCTCGACGCTGACGTCCTTGAGGTTGTTCTCGCGCGCGCCGTGGACGCGGATCAGCTCGTGGCTGGGGGCCGTCACCGGTCCTGGAGCAGCCCGAGCACGTTGCCGTCGGGGTCGGTGACGGTGGCCACCAGGCGGCCACCACCCACGTCGTGCGCCGCCTCCTTCAGGGTGGCGCCGGCGGCGGTGACCTCGGCCAGCTTGGCCTCGATGTCCGCCACGTGCCAGTAGGCCACCGGCGAGGTCATGCCCTGCGGTCCACCGCCCGGCACCAGCCCGATGTGCTGACCGGCGGCCTCGAAGCCGACGTAGTAGGGCGCGTCGGCCTGCGGCTCGATGCCCAGCAGGGCGGCGTACACCGGCTTGGCCTTGGCCAGGTCGGTCACGGGGTGCAGCACGGTCTTGATTCCCTGGGTGGAAGAGTCGCTCATGTTCGCTCCTTCAGTCGTGGTGGTGAGGTCCATGGCGTCATGCTAGTTGCGGCTCGGTGACCGGCGCTTCTCGATTCCTGATCGGTTTGGTCACCTGTTTGGCCACGCACGACGGCATCCCCGCCGTGGCGCGCGCCGCGTCGCGCCGGTAGGTGCTGGGCGGCACGCCGACCAGCTCAGCGAAGCGGGTGCTGAAGGTGCCCAGCGACGAGCAGCCGACCGCGAAACAGACCTCAGTGACGCTGAGGTCGCCACGCCGCAGCAGCGCCATCGCGCGCTCGATGCGGCGCGTCATCAGGTAGCCGTACGGCGCCTCCCCGTAGGCCAGCTTGAACTCTCGGCTGAGGTGCCCGGCCGACATGTGCGCGCCGCGGGCGAGCGCCTCGACGTCCAGCGGCTGGGCGTACTCCCGGTCGATCCGGTCGCGGACGCGGCGCAGCCGCGCGAGGTCGCGAAGATGCTGCGCCGCGGCGGGTCTGCTGGTCACCTGCGAGATCATGCCACGCCAGCACTTCTCGTCAGCCGGGCGGCCGGCCGGCAAGAGAGAGGGCCCTCCCGGATGGGAGAGCCCTCGAAGCCCGGTTTCTCCGCGGCGCTCGGCGCGCCGCCGCCAGTCGGGTCCCCACCGATCGAGATCGGCGGGGTGAGGCTCAGCTGTAGCTGCGCTGGCGGCTGAAGCAGTCGCTGCAGTAGACCGGCCGGCCGCTGGTGGGCTGGAAGGGCACCTGCGTCGGCTGCCCGCACTGGCTGCAGATCACGTCGAACATCTGGCGGCCGCCGCCACCTCCACCGCCGCTGCCGCGGGACTCGCTGCCGCGGCTGCCACGCCGGATGGAGCGGCAATCGGGGCACCGGCCGGGCTCGTTCATCAGGCCCTTGGTGGCGTAGAACTCCTGCTCACCGGCGGTGAAGGTGAACTGCTGCCCGCAGTCACGACAGGTTAGGACCTTGTCCTGAAAGCTCACTGGTTAGACCTCCTGGTCTAGTTTTCTTTGACCTTCGGGCTAACGAACAGAGCTGGTAGGACGGTCCGCGCCGCTCGGCGCGCTGGTCTGAGAACTACTGCCCGGCCTCCCGGGGTACTACTGCGGCCATTCTAGACCCAAACCGCGAGCCCGATGTCAAGCTGGAGCCCCGGCATATACTCCGACCGTGCCCGCCGCCCCCGATTTGGAGCACGTCCTGATCGCTCAAGAGGGACGCCGCGCCAGCATCACCCTGAACCGTCCCGAGCAGCGCAACCCACTCTCCGGGGGGATGCTCCAGGACCTCCTGGCGGCCTTCGCCTGGGCCCGCTCCGAGCCCCAGGTGCGGGTGGTGGTCCTGACCGGCGCCGGGAACCGGGCGTTCTGCGCCGGCGCCGACCTCAGCTCCTTCGACGCCGAGATGACCGAGATCGAGCGGCACCAAGGCCGCCACCTCTTCGTCGACCTGTTCAACCTGATGCGGGAGCTGGGCAAGCCGATCGTCGGCCGGATCAACGGCCATGCCCTGGCCGGCGGGCTGGGGCTGGCCGCGAGCTGCGACATCAACGTCGCCGCCGACTCCGCCACCTTCGGCACCCCGGAGATCAACGTCGGGGTCTGGGCGATGATGGTCCAGGCGGTGCTGATCCGCAACGTCGGCCGCAAGGCGCTGCTGGAGATGCTCCTGCTCGGCGAGCGCTTCGCGGCCCCGCGGGCGCTGGAGTTGGGCCTGGTCAACCGCGTGGTCCCCGCCGCCGATCTCGACGCGGCGGTCGACGAGATCGCCGGCAAGCTGGAGCGGAAGTCGCCGATCGTGATGAAGCTGGGGCGCGACTCCTTCTACCGCATCCAGGACATGGACTTCGCCGCCGCCCTCGACTACCTCCAGGCCCAGCTCTCGCTGGTGACCCTCACGGAGGACACCAGGGAGGGCGTGCTGGCCTTCTTCCAGAAGCGGGAGCCGGAGTTCAAGGGCCGATGAGCCCGGCCGGCCCGCCAGCGGCCTGGCGATGAGCTC
>DASZGP010000203.1:0-7185 GCA_035938695.1 Candidatus Dormiibacterota bacterium
CTCCGCCCAGCAGACGTCGATCGGCGCCGACCCGCTGACCGCCAACCGGTATTCGTACGTCAACGGCGACCCGGTCAACCTCGTCGACCCCACCGGACACAATGCCTACGATCAATGTCGTGGCACATCGTGCGAGGGCCCAGACGCCGCGATGCGGCACGGAGACTACGCTTTCAGACACGGGGCGGACCCTTGGACGGCTACCGGATATCAGATTACTTACTTTGATGTTGCGAAGCGCCCCGGCCAAGGCCAGGTCATGATCAACCTCTTCATCGCGGAGGCCGCAGCGGGCCCGCCAGGAGCAGCCTCACGGGGCGACAACCGTGGGCATGGGCCTCAATACACCTGCTTGGACGATCGAGTGTGCGCGATCATAGACTACGAAACAGGGCGGGGGTACGTCCGTATCAATCGCAGTTGCAGCCCGGACCTGAAAAGCTGCGCGGATGCCCTCCCGATTGTCAGGGACTCACCCTACCCGGCATTTTATGAGCGAACGAACCATGTGAAGGTCACCACAGTGGGCGGGGGCGATCTCCTCATCGACCTGTCTGTGGTGAATGCTCACGCATTCATCGCACCCGCCATTGACGATACGTTCTTTATCGATCGGACCAAGAGCGGATCGACCGTGACGGTTTTGTCCGGCAATGATTTCCCTGCCCGGGATGCATATCAATACAAGCCAGGCAGAGCGCCCGTCGAGCTCCTCAGGAGAGATGAGAGTTGGTTGAACGTCTTTGCTCTCTTTTTCTAGAGAGAGCATGATATTGCGCAGACCAAAACGGGCTGGCACATCGGGTATCCGATGGGTTGGCTTGAACCTGGCCGGATTGTTGGCGATCGAATTTGGAGTGCTCGTCATCGGTTCCGCCATGCAGGACAGCAGCGGACAGGTCGAGCCGTGGGCCTGGTTGGGCGGTGGCCTGTTCCAAATCCTGTATTTGTACCCCCTGTTGTTGATAGGCGCGACAGCCTATATGTTCATCCTGTTGCGCATGGCGCGCCGTCTGTCCCCAATAATTTGGCGCACGCTCGCGGTCGTCCTCAGCCCGATCGTCTCGGTAATGCTGTGGGTCCAATTCACCCGCGAGCCGACCTTTGTAAACAGCGCAGACTTCATCGAGGCTTGCGCCACAACGCTGCTCTACGGAGCCTTCGTCGGCCTCCGGGCGAGGCCCAGGGGCAGGGGAACCGCGACGGCTCCGGGCCCCTGACCAACCCGACTCGGCTTCGCGCAGCAGGCCGGGCCCAAATGTCACAAACTGGACCTGGTCGGTGCTTCCCAAGCAATGAAAGCCAAAGCCTGGTCCCTCACGTTGACTCCAAGCGCAAGCGGCACCCAGGTCCCGGACCGAGCCGGCGACGCCTTCGAGAGGCTGTTCGTGGCGGAGTACCCGCGCGTGGTCGGCATCGCCAACCGCGTGCTGGCGAATCCGCACGAGGCCGAGGAGGTGGCGCAGGACGTCTTCATCTCCTTCAACCGGCGGCACTCGCCGGAGGCCCCCTACGCCCGTCCGTGGCTGCACTCGGCGGCTTCGCACGCGGCGCTCAACCGGCTGCGGGACAACCGCCGGCGGGAGCGGCGCGAGCTCAGGAACGCGGCGCTGGAGGCTGAGGTGGTGGGCGATCCGGGGCAGGAGGTGGAGCGCGCCGAGGATCGGCAGAGGGTGCGGGCCGCGATGCGGCGGCTGCCCCCGAAGTCGGCCTCCGTCCTGTCCCTGCGCTACGCGGGCCTCAGCTATGCCGAGGTCGCCGCCGCGCTGGGCGTGGGCGTGGGGCAGGTGGGCACGCTGCTCCGACGGGCCGAGGCCAGGCTGAAAGCGGAGGTTTACCGATGAGCATCTTGCGCTTGCGCCCGGCGAGGCAGTGGCGCCATGGACTCCTGGCGCTGGCGGAGCCGGCGCGATGAGCCACATCGACCAGAGCACGCTCCGGCGACTGCTCGACGAGCCGCTGGCGATCAGCGACACCCAGCGCCGCCATCTCGACACGTGCGACCACTGCCGCAGCCGCGCCGAGGCGGCGGCCATCGACGCCCGGGCCGCGGCCACCACGCTGGCGGTACCGGAGGGCGTCCCCGACGTCGAGGCCGCCCTGGCCCGGGTGCGGGCGGCCGGCGGGAGCCCCGCCGCCAGGCACCGGCCGAGCCTGCTCGACCGGATCGCCGCCGCGATCGCCATCAACCCTGGACGCAGCCTGCGGCCGGTGGGCGCCCTGGCGGTGGCCGTCGGGCTGGCGGCGGTGCTGGTGGTCAGCGGCACGGCGCAATCGATGCTCAGCGTCTTCGAGCCCAAGACGGTCACCCCGGTGGCGATCAGCCCCCAGCTGGCCAGCTTCCGCGGCATCCCCGACCTTTCGGCCTACGGCACCGTCAACCCGCTCCAGAACCCCCACCTGAGCCGCGCCGTCAGCGCGGCCGACGCCAGCGCCCAGAGTGGCCTGGCCATCCTGGTGCCCGGGACCCTCCCCAGGGACGCCTCCACCACGCCAAGCTATTACGTGATGTCGCACTTCAACGCATCCTTCACCTTCGACGCCGCCAAGGCCCGGGCGGCCGCGGCGGCGCTTGGCAGGACCCTGCCGCCGCTGCCCAGCGGCCTCGACGGCACCACCCTGGCGCTGGATGCCGGCCCCGGCGTGGCCACCACCTACGCCACGGCCAACACGGCGGCGGTGCCCGCCGCGGGCGGCGGCGACATCGGGAGCCTGCTGGCGTCCCTGCCCGAGCTGGCGGTCGTCCAGATGAAGACCCCCACGGTGACCAGCGCCGGGCTGTCGGTCAGGGACCTGGAGCACGCCCTGCTCTCGATGCCGGGTATCCCGAGTGAGCTGAAGGCGCAGATCAAGGCCATCGGCGACCCCGCAACCACCCTGCCGATCCCGATCCCGACCTCCGGGGTCACCTCCAAGCAGGTCGCGATCCAGGGCGTGAGCGGGCTGGCGCTCGGTGACAACACCGGCATCGGCAGCGCGGTGATCTGGATCAAGAACGGCGAGGTCTTCGCCGTGGCCGCCCAGGCCTCGGTCGACGAGGTGGTCGCCGTGGGCCGGTCGATGCACTGATGCCGCCGCGTTCCCCCGGGCCGCGCTGATTTGGCCCTACGGGTGGCGCCCGACATCCCCGCGAAGGCGGCGGCCACTCCGGCCGTCGCCCCCACGGAGCCGGCTCCGTGGGGTGGGCTGGCCGTCCACACACAGTCCCTGAGCAAGAGCTACGGCCCGGTCACCGCCCTGGCGGGGCTGACGATGTCGGTGCCCAAGGGCGAGGTCTTCGGCTTCCTGGGGCCCAACGGCGCCGGCAAGACCACCGCGGTCAAGCTGCTCACCGGCCTGACCCGGCCGACCTCCGGCGAAGCCTGGGTGCTCGGCAGCCCCTGCGGCGACCGCCTCACCCGGGCCCGGATCGGCTACCTCCCCGAGCTCTTCCGCTACCAGGCCTGGCTCTCGGCCTACGAGGTCCTCCAGCTCCACTGCGAGCTGACGGGGGTGCCCCGGCCCGCCTGGCGTGAGAGCATCGGCCGGGCGCTGGAGACCGTCGGGTTGATCGAGCGGGCCAGGGACCGGGTCGGCACCTTCTCCAAGGGCATGCAGCAGCGGGTCGGCCTCGGCGTGGCGATGATCGGCGAGCCCGAGCTGGTCTTCCTCGACGAGCCGACCTCGGCGCTCGACCCGGTCGGCCGCCGCGACATCCGCGACATCATCCGCAGGCTCAAGGCCGGCGGCACCACCGTGTTCCTCAACTCCCACATGCTGAGCGAGGTGGAGCAGGTCTGCGACCGGGTGGCCGTGGTCGACCACGGCCGGGTGATCGCCACCGGCCGGCTGGAGGAGCTGCTGGCGGCCGGTGGGGTGCGGGTGCGGGCGACGGGACTGGACCCCGAGCGGCTGCGCGGGCTGGAACGCTTCGGGGCGGTCACCGTGGCCGGCGAGTGGCTCTCGATCGCCGGCCTGGACGAGAAGCGGGTGCCGGAGGTGGTCGCCGAGCTGGTCGCCGGCGGCGCCCGGATCTTCGCCGTCGAGCCGCGCCACGAGAGCCTGGAGGAGCGCTTCATGGGCCTGCTGGCGCCGGGCGCCCCGGGGCAGGTGGGGACGCGGTGAGCGCGAGCGGCGGCGCGGCGCGGGGCGGTGACGCCCACACGTTCGCCGAGCCAGCCCCGCTGTCGAGCCGGCCCCCCGCCACCCGCGGCCCCCTGGCCGACGTCCGGCAGGTGGTGGCCATCGCCCGGCTGACGGTCCTGGAGGCCACCCGCAAGAAGCTGGTCATCGCCCTGCTGGTGATCACCGCGCTGGTCATCGCCCTCAGCACCGTCATGTTCTCCCGCCTCGGCGACATCACCGTCGGCCGCAACGCCACCCGCCTCACGCCGGGCGAGATCCGCACCTTCACGTCGCAGTTCCTGGTCTTCATCATGTTCATGTTCAGCTTCGTGCTGGCCCTCTCGGCGGTCTTCATGGCCTCGCCAGCGATCTCCGGCGAGATCGAGTCGGGGGTGGCCCTGGCGATCCTGACCCGGCCGGTGGCCCGGGCCCAGGTGCTCCTCGGCAAGTGGCTGGGGCTGGGCGTCCTGGTGGTCGCCTACGTCGCCGGATCGAGCCTGGTGGAGTTCGCCCTGACCGACCTGGGCACGGGTTACTTCCCGCCCCACCCCTGGCTCTTCATGGCCTACATGGCGGGCGAGACCCTGGTGATCCTGACCCTGGCCATCCTGGTCAGCACCCGGCTGCCGGCGATGGCCGGGGGGATCGTGGCCCTGGGGGCCTTCGGGATGGCCTGGGTCGGGGGCATCGTGGGGGCCATCGGCGCCGCCTTCGGGAACGGCACCATCGCCAACATCGGCACCGCCACCCGCCTCCTGGTGCCCAGCGACGCGCTCTGGCACGGGGCCCACTACGCGCTCGAGCCGGACGCGGTGATCGCCGGCGCCAACGCCGCCAGCCGGGCCTTCGCCGCCAACCCGTTCATCGCCGTCCAGCCGCCACCGCCGACCCTCGACCTCTGGGCGGCGGCCTGGATCGTGGCGGTGCTGGCCCTGGCGATCTGGAGCTTCCGGGCCCGCGAGATCTGACGGCGCGGCGCGTCAAATTCGGGCATAATCCCTGCCTGTGGCATCCGCACGAATGCCAGCCTGACCTGCCCGTGCGCTGACCACGAGCCACAGATCGCCAGCCTCGGCTAGCCTTGGCGGATCAACACGAAGCCCCGCGCCGGCCAGCCGGCGCGGCGAGCCCCACGGATGGAGGAAAGCATGGCGAAGAGCAAGAAGCCCGCCGCGAGCGGCACCGGCACCCGCGCCGCCGGCGGCGGAGGTGGCCTGGGCGCCGCCATCAGCCGGGCCAAGGCGCAGGGCGTCCTGGTCGTCGACGTGCGCTTCACCGACCTGCTCGGCTCGCTGCAGCACTTCTCGCTGCCCCTGAGCGAGTTCACCGCCGACCTCGAGACCGAGGGCCTGGGCTTCGACGGCTCCTCGATCCGCGGCTTCCAGGCGATCAACGAGTCGGACATGCTGCTCCTCCCCGACGCCTCCACGGCCTACGTCGACCCCACCCTGCACGTGCCGACGCTGGTGGTGGCCTGCGACATATTCGACCCCATCACCCGCGAGGCCTACAGCCGCGACCCCCGCTACATCGCCACCAAGGCCGAGGCCCACCTGCAGCAGAGCGGGATCGCCGACACCGCCTACTTCGGCCCCGAGGCCGAGTTCTACACCTTCAACAGCCTGGCCTTCGACCAGAACGCCCACTCCGGCTACTACTTCATCGACTCCGAGGAGGGCATCTGGAACTCCGGCATCGACGGCGGCGAGCCCAACATGGCCTTCCGCCCCCGGCACAAGGAGGGTTACTTCCCGGTGCCCCCGGTGGACAAGCTGCAGGACTTCCGCAGCGAGCTGATGCTCAAGCTGATCGAGGCCGGGCTGGCCGTCGAGGTCCAGCACCACGAGGTCGGCACCGCCGGCCAGGCCGAGATCGACCTGCGTTTCAACACGCTGAAGTCGATGGCCGACGACATGCAGAAGTACAAGTACATCGTCAAGAACTTCTCGGCCTCGCGGGGTTACGTCTCGACCTTCATGCCCAAGCCCCTGTTCCAGGACAACGGCTCGGGGATGCACATCCACCAGTCGCTCTGGAAGGCGGGCAAGCCGCTCTTCGCCGGTGACGGCTACGGCGGCCTCTCGGACCTGGCCCGCCACTACGTCGGCGGCCTGCTCAAGCACGCGCCGGCGCTGCTGGCCTTCTGCGCCCCCACCACCAACAGCTACCGCCGCCTGGTGCCGGGCTACGAGGCGCCGATCAACCTGGTCTACAGCAAGCGCAACCGCTCGGCCTGCGTGCGCATCCCGATGTACTCCAGCAACCCCAAGGCCAAGCGCATCGAGTTCCGCTGCCCCGACCCGGCGGCCAACCCCTACCTGGCCTTCAGCGCCTGCCTGATGGCCGGCCTGGACGGCATCAAGCACAAGATCGAGCCCCCGACCCCGGTCGACGCCGACATCTACGAGCTCTCGCCCCGCGAGAAGCGCAGGATCAAGAACACCCCCGGCTCGCTCAAGGAGTCCCTCGACGCCCTGGCCGCCGACCACGCCTTCCTCCTGGAGGGCGGCGTCTTCACCGCCGACCTGATCGAGACCTGGATCGACTACAAGCAGACCAAGGAGGTCGACGCCATCGCGCTGCGGCCGCATCCGTGGGAGTTCCACCTCTACCACGACGTGTAGTCCCAAGCGCTTCCTGGGCGGGCGGAGCCCTGCGCGCAGCGGCGGATGCCGCGGAGCTGACGATCGGCGCACGGCGGCCACGCCGGGCGCCGATTGACTCCGGCGGCATCGAACCGCCGGCATCAGGTTCCCGCGCGAGAACCGCCCGGCCACTGCCGAGGCTGCCTGTGCCAGCCCCCGCTGCCCGGTTCCAAAAGAAAAGCCGGGCGGTCCTCATGACCGCCCGGTTTTCTCTTTCCATCCCGGAGGGGCGCCCGTTTCGCCCCGGTTGCGCTGGTTCGGGTCGAAGGACCGTCCGCCCCGACCGGACGGCGCGGCCCTTCTCCCTAGGCGGCCGTTACGTCGACCATCCCGCTGGCACCGCGGGCCGCCCTGCCTCCCGCTTCACGCTCGAAAGGCGCGGAGCGGAACCGTGGGTCAGCCGTAGCGCGCCGGCGTCTCGTCCACCCAGCCGAGA